>NZ_JBHXNP010000027.1:0-87835 GCF_042719495.1 Streptomyces sp. NPDC058525 | reverse complement strand
GGCCAACCACGCCCAAGCCGTCGATCACTACCGGTCACACCCCGACCACGCACTCGACCTGATCACGCCCACCAGATGAGAACGCTCGAGCCTTGCGGCGGCCCCCATGTCCGGTACACCCTGGACGAGAACCCTTTGAGTTTCTGATAAAATATGTCAACGGCTGGATTGTCGGGCCACACTCACACGCCAAGAACACCCTGGGAAATGAACTGGCCGTCAACCGGCGGTGACGACCAATCGTGAAGGATCGAGGTTAGAGCCGTACATCAGCGGCTACCTCGTCAATACAGGCGGAGAATCTGCGCAAATATTCTCGTACATTGTCTCTCGCAACCCGGTTATCTGGATACCTTGCGTGGACTGCCACACCCTTCATGGTTCGGCTCATCCAGAGATCCAGTTCCTGACCGCGACGCGGGTTGGTAAGTATTTGCGCGTTAGTCGCAGCGTGACGGCCGGATTTCTCGTAAGGGCGATAGTCGAGATAGGAGACCCAGGAACCCGCTTGCTCAACCAAATGCGGCGGCATTTGCCTCTCGATCAGCCCGAAGGGCACGTCTACGTGATGAAAGGCGGCCTTGACGGCAGTGTGCGCGCGCCTTACAAGTTCGTCGAAACTCAGCTCGCCATCGATCCTGAACTCAAGCGGTACGGCATTTACAAACCATCCGAATGTGGACTTCATCGCAGGGTTTCGCGTCTGATAAGGAGCCATGAGGCGCAGCATCTGCGGCCGGACGCCTGCGGCGCCTGATGCCACCCCTAGGGCAGCCAGTAGACCCGCGAAGGTGCCACCCCCAACGCTCCGGCATCTCGCTTCGAACCGGTCAGCGGCATCCGCGCTGCACAGGTCGGTCTCCTCGGCAAGGAGAGGCACGTCTCCTTCCTCTGGGGAGAGTCCGAGATCCAGGGGAAAACGCGGAAGGTGACCTCCTGCAGCCTCGGCAAAATCACGCCATCGGCTGACCGCACTACCGATTCTGTCCTGCGGGACCTGACGCTCTTCGACACAGAAGTCCAGAAAGCTCCCGGCCGCCGGGAGACTCCGTTCCTTCGAAGCCAGTCCGGCCCCGTACAGCTCTCGAATCTCGCCAGCCGCCAGGGCCAAGGAGTGCAGATCCGTGACACTGTGGTCGAAGGCCATGAACAGTGTTGCGCACTCGTCGTCGAGTGCCACGCCGAAGGTGTAAGCCGGCCAGGCGAGAGGATCGGTATGCGCATCGAACACGGCCTTTAGTGCTGAAAGCATGGACTCCCGGCACTCGAAGACCCCGACGTGGTTTCGCTCGACAGAAACGTGGGTTCCATCCACCACGAATCTGTGGAGCCCACGGGAGACACGGAAGCCGCTGAGTAGACCCTCATGTCGGATAACAAACTCCTTCAGCGCTGCCTGGAGAACGACCTCGTCGAGCGCATGGGGAAATTCGACCGCAATGGCATACCATCGTGGCGAAAGAGATCCGGACCCCCGCATGGAAGGGTGGGAGGCAATACGCGACTCCTGGTTGAAAGAAGCGGGCACCGGATGGTCTTTGATGCCATCGCCCGAGAACTGCTCCGGCAGTTCCACCCTCCATTGAACGAGGCGGCCGGGCTTCACTCGACAGTCAGAAAGTCCGACCATGCGCATATTTCTCCCCAATCAGACCGATGCATCGCCGAACGGATCCGCGAGACCGGATTCTATTTCCTCGAAAATCATGCGTGCCGTAGCGTTGTCCACACGCGCCGTCCGGTGACTGAGAACTCCACGATATCCATTTTTGTCGTGGAACCAGGTGGCATAGAAGTCACGCCAGGTGGAATTCTTAACCGGAACAGGTACGGATTCGACTGCAATGTTCTTGAGTCGCAACACTTCCATATTCCCGGAAGACTGCGCCAGGCTCGGCATGTTCACCATCAGGGGAAACGGGGCTCCGATGTCGGCGAGCACCTTCTCCGAAAAGACGTCTCCATAGTCGTCGGCAGCCATCCAGCTGGCGCGTATCAACTGGACGGCCTCGATCAGCGGTCGAGTAGGGTCAATGCCGACCCGGGTGATCCGGGTATTCACGAAGTGACCTACGCTTTCCCAGGTTTCCTCGTCCCGGTTAAATGTGTCCGTCCCCATCATCAGGTCGCGCTTTCCTGTCACCCTCGCAACCGCGAGCGCGGTGGCGGATAGGAGAACCGTGAAGGGTGACACTCGGGCAGCACGTGAAACTTCGCGAATCCGGCTGGTCAGGGATGGCGGCACGTCGAATGAGAGCAGGCTGAGTTCGGGCTCCGAAGCTGTATTGATCTCGCCGGAAGCGGGCCAAGCGATCGTGTCCTGGTAGCCCTCCACCGCCTTCGCCAGGAACTCTGTGGCCGACTCCTTGCGCTGCTCCCACGAGGTCCGCTGCTTTTCGGCAAACTCGAGGTAGGTAGCCCTCACTTGAGGAAGATCGGGAGCCCGGTGCTCGATTCGCGCAGCATATAGTTCAGCCAAGTCGCGCCAGAGAAGCATCAGTGACCACCCGTCATATATCAGGTGATTGATGGTGAGCGACAAATAGACTTGGGGCGCCGTGTGAATCGTGGCGCGCAAGAGCGCTTCCCCTTTCAGGATCTTGTCCAGGTCATGGCGCTGCGCGATCAGCTCCTGGACCATCCCGCTTTCGGTTACCGCTCCACCACCATCTGTCTCGATGAAGCCCTCAACGGCCGAGATCGACTGCACATAGTCGGTCCCGGCCCGTGCGATCCGTGTCCGCAGCACCGGATGGCGGCACAGCAGCTCCTCGAGGGCCGACCGAAGATGGCCGACGTCGACCGCCCCCTCCAGACGGAAGAGAAAGCAATAGTCGTACCCCGGTGCAGATGCTGGATGCTTTCGCGCCTTGCGCAACACATCTTCTTGCTGAAATGACAATGGGCCAGTCAGGGCGTCCATGATATCGGATCCTTTCTTAGGGTTGCCCCCGATCTGCAGGTCAAGGATGAAGCGGGTCTCAGTCAGATGTGCCGGCCGTGTGCCGCACAAGGACCGATATAAAATCCGAGAATTTGGGATTGTCGTAGAGCAGGGACAAGGGGATCCGTGTCTTCAACTCGGCCTCCAAAGTGGCTATGATCTGCATTGCCATGAAAGAATGACCGCCGGCATCCAGGAAGTCCGATTCGGAATCCACCTCGTCGTCCAGGGCCACCTCCCAAGCCGACCGCGCCTTCTCTTCAACAGTATTGGAATCCATTTCGATCCTTTCAGTTTCCATGCTTTTTCAGAGCGAGCAAAGCATTGCGGTCGAGCTTGCCGTTCCTGTTCAGCGGGAAGATTTCAATCGCCCTCCAGCGCTGGGGCACCATGTAGGGCGGCAGCTGGCGAGCGCACAGTGAGCGCAGCTCCGCAAAGAAATGTTTCCCGATTTCTATTCCCGGGGATGCTTTGACCACTGCGACGAGAAACTTTGAGCCGGCCTTGTCGTCGGCGGCCACCACTGCGGCCTGGACCACCCCCGGACACCCCTCGAGCACTGACTCCACTTCTGCGGTGTCGACTCGGTAGCCTCGGACCTTCACCTGGGAGTCGCGCCGCCCAACGAATTCGAGGAATCCGCCTGCACCCCATCGGCAGTAGTCGCCCGTACGGTAGAGGCGAATCCCCTGCAGCGGGCCGCTGCCCGGAGTGACAAAACTGTCCTCCGTCAGGCGCGAGCGATTCAGATATCCACGCGCCACGCCCGGCCCTGCCACCCAGAGCTCGCCTACGCCGGTATGAGGAACGGGTTGCATGTGACTGTCCAGAAGATACACGTCCGTGTTGACTATAGGACGGCCGATCGGCACCGATGAGGCTGACAGATCCTGGTGTGACCTCACCAGATGGCAGCACGTGAACGTGGTGGCTTCCGTGGGTCCATAGCCATTCACGATCTCGATCCCTGGACACTCGTCCAGAACTGTACGCACACGCGAGGGTGATACCACGTCACCGCCCACGAACAGTCTTCGTACAGCTCGGAAGCTACCGACCTCGTGCTCGGCCATATGGTGAAAGAGCCCAGCCGTCAGCCACAGCGCGGAGATCCGCTTGTCTTGGATGATCTGTCCGATGTCACGCAGCGACGGATGGCGTCCCGGGAGGAATTCGAGCCTGCCGCCGGCAGCCAGGCACGGCCATATCTCGAACGTGGAGGCGTCAAAGGCAAGGGGTGCCAGCTGGAGAACAACGTCCGTCGACCGGATACCTATGAACTCCCGGTCGAGGATGAGGCGCCAGATGCCAGCATGGGTAACTTCGACGCCCTTCGACGCTCCCGTTGAGCCGGAGGTATGCATCACGTAGGCCAAGTCCGAGGATGAGGCGGCGCGAGTTGGCCTCTCAAGCCGTTCCGCCGGTTCGACGGCGTCGACGAGCAAGGAATCGGGAACGTACTGACCCGGCAGAGTGTCCCGCAGGTTCTGATCAGTGATCACGACTCGCACATCTGCATCATTCAGCATCCTGTGCAGACGTTCCGAAGGAAACAGCGTGCTCAGGGGAAGGAACGCGGCACCTGCCTTCCACACTCCGAGCAAGGCGATCACAGCGCTTGGCGAGTTGTCCAGGAGGATGCCTACCACGTCACCCGCCGTCACCCCACGTCCAGTCAACGCGTTGGCGATGCCGTTTGCCGCTGCGTCGAGCTCGGCGTACGTCACCAAGTGACCGTCGGTGGCGAACGCCACGTTCGTCGGCGATTGGCGGCAGCGGTACTCGATGGCTTCTGTGACCGGCTGACCGGGTGTCAGCCGCTTCGCGCCTCGGCCAACTGCCCACGCCCGCTCAATCACGTCGGGGGCAAGGACATCCAAGTCGCGCAGCGGCATGTCTGGCGTGGCCCGGAGCTGCCCGTACACATGGACAAGACCGTCGACAAGGTCCTCGGCGAGAGCCCCGTCCAAGCTGGATACCGAGACGCGATGCCGCCCACCTAGCTCTTCGTAGAGCCGGACGATCACATCGTCGCCGCCCTGCTCCCTGGTCACATCGCTAGTGGCTGTCGACTGGACGTCGTCGACTGCGGAAGGGATGCGCTCCATGAACACCCGGAGGCTCCCCTTCGGCACTTCACTCGCATCAGCGGGCGGGGGCGTCGATCCCCCGGCCCGATCACTGGTGGTCACCTGGTGTCCCACGGCATCAACCAGCTCTGCGCCCGTTCGCGAGGACTCCAAGTCGACGCAGATCGGAACTGGTTGGGAGACCCCAGCCGCGCCGATCCGTTTGGCGAGGGCAATGAACGGGGACGCCACCTGGCCGTAGCGGCCGACAAGCAGCAGCAAGGCAGCTGCGACCGTGGCGGTCACGGCGGCGCCGTCCGTCGTGAGTCCTGTTCCGTCCTTGGACAGCAGGGCGCTCGCCACCTTCCGCCCTCCGTCCCGTCCAGGCTCTACGGAGGCATCGGCAGGCATCAGCCGGCCGGCCATTCCTCGGCACGGGTGAGCTCCATGCTGGCCTCCCATAGACGGTTGGCCAGGTCGAGATCCCTTCCGAGGGTACTGATCTCGGCAGGCTTGCGATCCGCGTAGTACACGGCCGTAGGGGCTTCCACCCGTGGCTGTTCGGCCAACCACACCAAAGTGTCGGCGCCCTTCTCGGGCGAGCTGAGGACAAACCTCTCGAAGGGCTTCACGACGCGCACGAACGGGGAGTCCCGGTTGATATCCGTTCGGATGGCACCAGGGTGGAAACAGGATGCAGCAAGAGACGTACGCTCCCGCAGGACACGGGTAAAAAGGATGTTGGCCAGCTTGGAGCGGCCGTAAGACAGAGATCCGGTCCATCCATGCCGCAGCTGGAGGTCCTCGAAGTCGAAGGCTCCCTTCGTGTGTGAGGACGAGGCGGTCGTAATGACCTGCCCCGAGCTCTCCAGGAGCCGCCTGGCAAGCAGGTTGGTCAGTAGAAAAACAGCCAAGTGGTTCACGGCCAGGCCCAGTTCGAAGCCGTCCGCGGATTCCTGGCGCTTGCTGGGCTGGACCGCAGCATTGTTGACCAGTAGATCCAGCTGCGGACAGGTTTCGAGGATCCGGTCGGCAAGCTCGCGCACACCGCTCAGACTGGCAAGGTCGGCGGCGACAGGCGTTGGGACCTTTGAGCCTCGGGGCGCCACGAAAAGCATCTTTTCGTACACGGCGTGCAGCTTCTGAGACGACCGGCCCGTAATGAGGACCTGCTTCCCACGCCGTGTCAGCTCTATCGCCGCTGCTGCGCCTATACCCGAGCTTGCTCCGGTGATGACGGAAATGCCCATCATTTCATCCATTTCATTGAACGTGCAAGTAATTAGGCTGTCCGTCAGTGCGCGGCGTATGCGGTGGCCTGGATGCCGTAGAGATCGGCGTAGCGCCCGTTCAACCGCATCAGTTCCTCATGGCTTCCGGACTCGACGAGTCGACCCTTGTCGAGCACGAGGATCACGTCGGCGCCTGTCACGGTCGAGAACCGGTGCGAAACGATGACGGTCACCGCCCCAGACCGCTCGCCCAAGGTTCGTGCGCGGGACATCTGTTGTTCGAAGATCGCCTGCTCGCTCGGGGCATCGAGGGAGGCGGTGGGTTCGTCGAGGACGAACAGCAGTGCGTCGGAACGCATCGCTGCCCGGGCAAGAGCGGTGCGCTGCCACTGCCCTTCCGAGAGGTCCACTCCGCCCAGCTCCCGGCCCAGTTGTGTGTCCAGGCCGTCGGGAAGCTGTTTGACCAGGTTCTCCGCCTCGGTTTCCTGGACCGCCTGCCAAATCCGCTGCCGGTCCTCCAGGTGCCTCAGGTCACCGAGCCCGACGGCCTCGGCGAACGTCGTCCGGAATCTTCCGAAGTCCTGGAACGCGGCACTGGAACGCGACCGCCATGCCTCGGTGTTCAGCTGGGACAGCTCCACCTCGTCGACCATGATGCTGCCGCTGTCGGCGCGGTAGAGCTTGTTCAGCAGCTTCACCAGCGTCGTCTTGCCGGAGCCGTACTCCCCGACGATGGCGACGACCGAGCCCGCCGGCAGGAAAGTGGTGATGCCGTCGAGGGCCAGCCGGTCCGTACCTGGATACGAGTACGTCACGTCCTGTAGGCGGATGCCTTCGCGCAGCTGCGCGGGGGGCGTCTGTGAACCGCGGGCACGGGCCTGGTCGGCGGCCGCGTAGTCACCTAGCCAGAGGTAGGGGTCCAGTATGCGCCGAGCGCCTGCCGTCGAGGTCGTGCTCATGACCGTACTAGCGACGGTCTGACGCAGGCTCGATGCCATTGTCACTGTCAGTACCAGGTCGCCGACACTGCCGCGGCCGTGTGCGGTGAGGTACGTGAGCAGACCAAGGGAGCCGATGAAGCCGGTGGTGAACACGAGCCAGCCGGCAAGTTTCCACGCCGCGGCGGCGAACTGGGCCCGCGAGCGCGGTCCCATGGCCGCCTGCCATGCCTCGCTCTGCCTACGGATGACCTCGTCAGCCGCACCGGAGACACGGATGTCCTTGCCCGCTGCAACGCCGACCGCCAACTCCGAGAGGTGCTGGTGCAGACGGTAGGACTCGGCCGTCTCCACCTCGACGCGCGTCACGACTCCTTGTCCGCGGTGGTCGCACCAGACGGGGACAACTGCGAACACCAGGAGCAGTACGAGCCACGTGCTGACCGTTCCGAGCAGAAGCACGGTGATGACTAGCTTGAGCACGTTGGCGACGGCCATGACGGCGTTCCACATGCTCAAGCTGACGTGTCCGGTGGCGGAACGGATGATGCTCACCCGGTCCAGGAAGTCGGTGCGCTCCAGGTGCTCGAGCCCCTCGATCTCAGCGATGTCACGGTGCACCTGGGGGTGCAGCTGGAGCCGGCCCAGTCGGTCGTTGGTCGTCACGCGCAGGATGTCAGAGGTGCTCTGCAGCACGAGGTTCAGTGCGTATACGACGGCGGCCACCACGGCTGCGACCACGGCCCGGGTCGTCTCTCCCCGGACGATGGCGTCCACGGCTTCCCGGAGGGCCAGCGCGCAGACGGCCACGACCAGGACCGAACCGACAATGGCGGACAGAGTAGCGGCTGTGTACTTGCGCTGGCTGCGCCACGACAGCGACAGCAGCTCTCGCCACAGTCTGAGGTACCGCCTCATCCGAGGTCCTCCGCTTCGATCCTGTCCTCGTGACCACGCCGAAACCTCTCGGCCTGGATCTCGAACATCTGCGCGTACTGGCCACCGAGCGCGATGAGTTCCTCATGCGTGCCGGTCTCGGTGATGCGGCCCCCGTCCAGGAGAACGATGCGGTCCGCCTGGCGTACGGTGGACAGGCGGTGCGAGATGAGGACCACGCTGGTCTCGCCCCGGTTCTTCGCGATCCGCTCGAAGACATCGAACTCGGTACGGACATCGAGATGCGCCGTCGGTTCGTCGAGGACGAGCAACCTGGCTCCCTGCCGTACTGCATACAGCGCCCGGGCGAGCACGACCTGCTGCCACTGGCCGCCAGACAGGTCGACTCCGCCTGTACGGGAACGAGCCAGTGGGGTGTCCCAGCCGTTCGGCAGCCTGTCTAGCACGTCCTCGAATCCCGCGTCGTGAGCAGCGGCCTTGACCAGCTGTCGATCCGGGGAAAGGCTGCCCTGGCCCAGTGACACGTTGTCGGCCGCCGAGAGCTGGTACTTGACGAAGTCCTGGAACACCACGGACAGCTTCCTGCGCCAGGTCGTCGGATCGATGCGCGCAAGGTCGTCGCCGGCGACGGTGATGCGACCACCCGTCGGCTCGTAGAGGCGGCTCAGCAGCTTGATCAGGGTGGACTTCCCCGCACCGTTCAGTCCGACGATCGCCAGCAACTCGCCCGGGCGTATCTCCAGGTCGAGTCCGTTCAGAACGTCCCGCTCCTGGGTGGGATAGCCGAACGACACGTCTTCGAACCGGATCAGAGGCGGTGTCTCACGTTCACGGCATCGCTTGTCCGCATGCGGGTCGACCGTGTTGCCCGACGCCGAATCGGCCATGGCCAGGCACAACCCGTCGTACGCCTTGAGCACTCGGGTCGCCCCCAGGATGTGGTAGACCTCCGAATCGGGGTCAAGGACCTGGAACAGTGACCAGGCGGCGGCGAAGACCGCCGCGGCCACCCCAACCTCGCTCGTGCCGTGGGCCGCGCTGTAGGCCACCACGGCGTAGGCCGGGACGAGTCCTACAAGCGCGATGAGCAGCTGCTTCCACATGCCGCGGACCATGCCCGCGATGTGGTCCCAGAGCGGGGTGTTGGCCGTGCGGATGTGCTCTTGCATCCGCCGGATCATCCAGTCGGAGAAGCCGAAGATCCGGACGTCCTTGCCCTCGCTCGCTGAGGTCGCAGCGTGCCGCCACACATCGGCGTGCATCTCGCCCTTGGTGGCACCACGCCACAACTGGGCCAGGGCGAACTCGTCCCGTGTCCGCAACATTCTGTTGAGTGCCGCAGGCAGCAGGACGAGAGGGACGATCCACCACGCGTAGGAGGCAAGTACCGCGCAGGCGGCGACGGCTCCGATCATGGTCGCCGCCCACCGGACTTGCCCGATGGCACCGTCAGCTGGCGTGCAGTCGTAGCCACGACTGCGGTCGGCCATCGCCTCACGGACCAGCACCTGCACCTCGGGCCGTTCCAGGGCGTCGATGCGCGTGCCGGCGGCGACCACACGGGCCACTCGCTCTCGGTGCTCCCCGTCGATCCGCGCGCTTGCCAGGAACCGCACAGGTGTGACCATGGCTTCGGCGACATGCGCTGTCACCAGCACACTCGCGAACACCCCGAGCGGCAGTAGTGCCATCGCGAACAGACCATGCGTTGTGGACACGTCGAGCTCGCCCACGAGCATGGCCAGAGCATGGGCCGACGCTGCCGGAGCAACGCTCTCGATGAGGAGTATGACGATGAGCAGCGCGATGACGGGCGCTCGAGCGGATCTGAGGGTCCGCAACAGCCTCAGTCGGCTGGCGAGGGCTTCCATGGATGGCCTCCCGGGTAGCTGCGTAGGGGCGAGACGTTCTCCGGGTACTACGCGCCCGGGCTATCGGTAGGTTTCAAGCGTTCCGGTCCGTCGGACGTCAAGCGATACGCAGTGGAACGAGCCTCCCAGGGAGCGCGCGTGGGTGAGCCGCTGCGGCAGGACGTCCACTCCGTGCTTCTCCAGAGTGCGGATGAGCTCCGGCTGCCTGTCATCGGCCACCACCAGGTTGGGCTTCAGAACCAAAAGGTTCATGCCGATCCAGGTCGAGCAGTAGGGCCGCTCGCCGACGAACCCGATGTCCTCCAGTTCGGGGCACCACACCTTGTCCCAGCCCCGCAGGAAGTCGGGCATGTTCGTGTCGTTGACGCGCTCGGGGTTGAGGAGTACCAGCCCCGGCCGGAGCGGCACGATGGTCGAGTCGACGTGCGTGGACGCGTATAGGTCACGGCAGGGGTGCACCGTGTAGGCATCACCGAGCGTCGACTGCAGCCACTTCCATCCCCGCTCGTTCCCGCTGTCGGAGACGAGGTAGAGGATGTCCGTGCCGAAGCGCAGGATGTTCGCCGCGTCGAACGCCGGCTCAATGTCGAGAAGTCGGTGTCCCGGTTCGCGTGTCACGTCGTATATGTCGTCCGTGAGACGGGGCTTGGGCGCGGAGAGCCAGCGGGCGCCGCTATCGAAGTACTCCAGGAGCAGGTTCTTGTACGCGAAGGGCTCCAGGAAACGGGACCGGAGCACCATCGGCGTTTCGATGACCGTGTTTCCGATGGTGAGCAGGACGTCGCGCGGGCAGTAGTTGTAGTGACCGTCCGTCTGCCAGTCGGGAGTGGCCACGGTGGCCGCGTGGTCCGTGTCCTGGGGTCGCCGGACCGTGACGCCGAGGTTCGTGAGGGCCTGGCACAGCCCCTCGAGGTCTTCGCGCGTCTGCTCCAGTACCTGCTGGGGAACGGGACCCGAGGGAATCCTGTCCATCGAACCGAAGTCCGCGTAGTCGATGGTGAAGAGGTCGGTTCCCGGTACGGGGACGCGGGCTCCTTCGATGGAGCCGATGATGACTTCTTCGAGCGGGTCCCATTCGTTGTGTACGTCGACGAGGCTCATGGTTTCTCCTTTGAGATGTGGCGAAAGGGATGGGGGAACGGCAGGGGAAGGCGGGACGCCGGTCCGGGGCTCGAACGGCCCCGTCCCTCCCGGTCAGTAAGTCTTGTCGGAATGGCCCAAAACGTTCAGGACCTCGTCGCGCAGCAGCGGATTGGCATAGACGCCCCAGCCGCGATCGATGCGCTCGCCTCCGTCGGGGTCCTGGAAGAAGCCGCCCGCCTCACGGACCAGGAGGACGGCCGGAGCCTGGTCCCAGGCATTGCCGCCATCGTCCAGCAGGACGTCGATCCGTCCTTCAAGCAGTGCGGCGACCGGCGAGACCGTGTCCTGCGTCCAGGTGCCGCGGGCTGCGAGCGCGGCCGCACCGGGTGACCCAGGGTCCACAAGTCCGGCGACGCGGGCGTCTGCCAGGCGAGCGGTGCGGGACACCTCGAGGCGTCGTCCCGTGCTGAGCGGATCTGCCGTCGTGCTGCGGTACGCGCCTGCGGCGTGCACCGCCCACCATCGCAGCTGCTCCGTCGGGCGGGTCAGGACAGCAACGGTAAGCCGGCCATCCACTTCCAGGGCAATGTGTGTACCCCACGCACGACCGCCCGCAAGGTAGGAGCGTGTGCCGTCGATGGGGTCGAGAATCCAGCGCCGCCGGGCGTGTGGCGCGCGTGTACCGGATTCCTCTGCGAGCACTCCGTCCTGTGGCCGCTCAGCCGTCAGCGCGGCGAGCAACGATGCCTCGACCGCCAGGTCCGCTTCGCTGACGGGTGAGCCGTCGCTCTTCACGGAGATGCCGGGTGTACGGGAGAACCACTCGAGGGCCATGCGGTCTGCCAAGTCCGCCAGTCGATGTGCCAGCAGGACATCGGACCAATAGCACGTCAGGTCTGGGGTCAACGGGTCCCGCCCGTCATTCCTGCCACTGGCGTGTCCGACGTCAGACGATCCGCGAGAAGCGCAGCCAGCCGGTGGGCGAGGGCCATTGTCGTCAACGAGGGGTTCGCTGCGCCGAGCCGCGGAAAGGTCGACGGCCCAGCCGCGAACAGTCCAGATATGGCTCGGAACTCATGCTGCTCGTCCAGTACTTCGCCCAGAGGAAGCGTCCCACCCTCATGGTCTTCGGTGCCGAGAAGGTTGGACCAGGTCGTCGGGACTGCGAAGGGCATCGTGGCGATCGACTCGGGCAGGGCGAGGGCGTTGCCCCGCTCCGGGTCTCCGTAGGCCGCGAACTCGAACTCCCGTCTCCTGACTCCGGCGATCGCGCACACTTGCGCGTAACAGTCGCGCACGATCTGCTGCTGTGCGGCGATCAGTAGGCGGTCCGCCTCCGAGGGAACCGAGTGGACCGACGTGGGCCAGGGGTAGCTGTCGGCCGGGGTTACCTCGACGCGGCTCGTTCCCTGGTCCAGTTGCTCACCCATGGCACGGATCTCCACCAGTACACCGCCGTTCGCATCCTGCGGGTGTACGTCCACGAACAGGTTGGAGCGGGCGGGCGGGTCGTACGACGCATAGTAGGAACCGACCGGTACGGCCTCCATCAACCGTGCGGCGGATGCGCCTTCCAGCCGCAGGAACAGGCCCTGCACTATGTGGTCGGCGAGGCCGGGAAGCGTGGCCGGGCCTGAGTGATCCGCGGGAGTCAGTGCCTGCAGGGAGAGTCGGCTGTTTTCCATTGTGCCCGCGCACAGGACGATGTTCTCGGCGGAGACCTCGGTTAGCAGGTCACTGCCGGGGCGGCGAATCATCACACCGCGCGCCCTTCCGTCACGGACAACGATGTTGACAACCTCGGTTCCGGTCAGCAGGCGGGTCCCGGGAGGCGTGCCGTGCCACTTCCCCGTGACAGGGTCCCGCCAGTCGTCGAGGCCCGAGTACGCGTACCAGGCTGCGGGTGAGTGGGAAGCCGTACGCCGGGTCAAGGGGGTGGGCATCAGTCGGATCGATCCAGCGTCGACCTGGCGGGGAAGCGCGACGGGCTCGCTGCCGGTTTCCGTGCGCTCCGCCCACTCTCGCAGTCGTCGTTCGACCTGCGCGTACAGCGACGGCCCGCCCCGCCATGACACACGCAGATCGCGTACCACCGCGGCCGGCCAGGCCGGCTCGGTCAGCGCCCAGTCCTCCATCTGCAGGGTGACGCCGTACCAGTACAAGGCACGGCCTCCGAGCCGCCTGCGTATCCCGGAGCTCCCTGTGTAGTGCGGTGCAGTCCGAGAGGTCCACGGCTGGACGAACGAGGAGTCGGTCGTCGGCTCGAGCCACATCCGAAGGGCCGTCTCCGGAGCGTGGGCCACATTGACGTGACGGAGATCGTCGGCTGGGCCTGCTTCGATCAGAAGAACGTCTCGGACGCCCCTGCGGGACAGTTCACCGACGACTTCCTGGCCGGCGAGACCAGCGCCCACGACGATCGTGCGGGCGGTGTTGGGCAGCATGGCGTGGTCGGCGTCGGTGACTTCCAGGCCGGAAATCCGGTAACTGTCGCGGGACATGTCGAATCATTCTGGTAGTGGGGGCGAAGCGCTGGGGGCGTCCGCCGCCTAGGCTGCTGGTTCGAAAAGGGTGTAAGCCTGCTGGAGCGCCGCCACCGGGTCGGCTCGCGGTATGAATTCGTGGCCGATGAAGCCTGTGTATCTGTGCTCCTGCAGACTCAGAGCAATGGCGCCCCAGTTGACTTCCTGGCGGGAGTCGAGTTCGTGCCGACCGGGCACTCCTGCCGTGTGGAAGTGGCCGATGCGATGCAGATGGGCACCGATGGTGCGTAGAAGATCGCCCTCCATGATCTGCATGTGGTACACGTCGTAGAGCAGGCGAAGGGCCGGGGAGCCTACCAGGTCGATCACGGCCGCTCCCCACTCTGTGGTCCGGCACTGGTGTCCCGGATGGTCCACTTTTGTATTCAGCGGCTCCAGCAGCAGGCCCACACCGGCCTGTTCAGCTTCGGCGGCGAGCGGGCGCAATGCCTCGGCGCACAGAGCGATGGCTGCAGCGTCGTCAGCCGTGTGTGCGACTCCTGACATCACGGAGATGTTATGGATGCCTTCTCGGTGAGCAATCTCCAATGCCCGGCGCACCTGGTCCCCGAGATCGGCATGGTGCGATCGATCGTTGAACCCGATGTCGATCGAGTCATGACCGTCCACGACGACCAGCTCAAGACCCAGGTCCTTCGCTCTCGGCCACAACGGCGCAGGAAGGAAGTCGACACCCCGGAAGCCAATGTCGGCAGCCCGCTCCAGAAGATCCGGAACCTGGAGCGGCCCCTCCGTCAACGACCACCACGCAAAGCTCTGCCGGTACGTCACATCGCCCTCCCAACGCCTTCGTAAGCTGAGTTGGTGGATGCCATAAGCAATCGCCGCAGCCATTCCACTAGCAACTCCTGCAAGCCATCCGCGCCGCCGATCCTGTCGACGATGTGGCGGTAGTTCGCCACCTGGTGCGCGGCGCCGAGAACTGCGGCCGCCCGCAAGCCTCTCTCCACCATTGAGGGGGGCACGACATCGGCCCAGACGCGGATGAAGGACGCTTCGGCCAGTCGTCGCTCCTCGCCGGTGGCGTTCATCAGCGGTCGGGCCAGCTCTGCGAAGGGGTGGGTCACCACCGCATCCGTCCAGTCGATGATCACCCATGACCGACCCGTCCAGTGGGCGTTGCCCTCCTGGATGTCGCCGTGTACCAAAACGTTCGGCAGGCCATCCTCCTCGAGTGGTTCCAATGTCTGGAACAACCGTGGCAGCGCAGTCTCCAAGGATTGCGCCACGTGCGGTTCGAGCAGGTCCAACCGCCTCGAAAGGCTGTCCAGCTCGGCACACAACTGGGTGGGGCCTCGCTGAGGGCAGCCGAGGGCGCTCAGTTCGTTGGTGCGGCCGATTGAGGCAATCTGAATGCGCGCTGCGGCTTCGAGCGGATGCCCGTGAGGCTGGACGGATTCTTGCTTCAGCACCTCGCCAAGGTTCTCGGTGAGCAGCCAGCCATCTCCGTGGGCTACTACACGGGCACCGTGCTCCGGCCGGGTCTGTGCGACCCAGCCGGCGATGCGGCCTTCGTGCGCGAATGCAGGCGGGACGGCCTTGAACCAGACGGGGCCGCCGCGGTCGGTCGGCACCCGGAAGACTGCGGAAATACTCCATCGGCGGATGATCTCGGGCTCATCGACCCGTACTCTGCCTCGCCGCGCGAGCTCCGTGTCGATCAGGTTCAGAACGGCAGTCGAAGGAAGTGGTGGAACCCACACAGGCCTCACCTCTGACTCACTGAAGGAAGGTCACCAGCGAGGCGGCGTACCTTCGCGAACGCCTCAACCACGGCACGAAGGTGGTCTTCAGTACCGAGGAGCATTGAGTGGTGCAGCACCAGTGCCCGGTCGGCCTCCCGCCGTGCCATGGGCAGGTGGAATCGAGTGGGGTCGAATGTAGGCCCGCGGCCCTGCTCAACGAGTCCGGGTAGCCGTCTGGGGTCGTAGAGGGGATGCTGGTTCAGCGGCTGATACGGGGTGTGGATCCAGTATCCGAGTTCCTCGCTGAGCGCGTCGCCGACAACAGCCGCGCTCCGTCCCGCGAAGGACCCTTCCCGGAGCCTGATGACGTAGTGGTAGTAGGCGCGCTGATCATTCTGTGGATGGGGGATGACCGGTTCCAGGTCCCCCTGTTCGGTGAGAGCTTCGTCGAGAAACTCGGCGGCGGCGGCTCGCCGACGGTTCTGCTCGTCGAGCCGCTCAAGGCCGTCGAGAAGCAGCGAGGCCTGGAACTCCGTCATGTGCATGTTCCAGCCCTGCACGGCCGACGCTTCGACCAGGTCGGGACGTCCCAGAACATGAGGACCTTGCCCGTATCGCCGGCCGTCACCTCGCAACATCTCGGCTCGTTCGCGGACCTGAAGGTCCGAGGTGACCAGGAGCCCGCCCTCCCCAGAGGTCAGCGTCTTGCCCTGTTGAGCACTGAACGCCCCGGCGATGCCGATACTGCCGGCACCTCGCCCCCGCCAGGTCGCACCGTAGGCCTGTGCTGCATCTTCGATGAGTGCCAGGCCGTGCCGGGCCGCCAGGTCCTGGAGGGCGTCCATGTCTGCCATCGACGAGTAGAGATGCACGGCGATGATCGCCACGGTGGCCGGGGTCACGGCAGCAGCAACCGCTTGCGGATCCAGACACAACGTCCGAGGGTCGATGTCCACGAGCACGGGAACTGCTCCGCACCGAACGACAACCGAGGCGCTGGCGACCCAGGTGAGTCCGGGGACGATGACCTCGTCGCCAGGCCGGACCCCGACAGCTTGCAGGGCAGCGATCAAAGCGCTGGACCCGTGATCGACTGGCACACACCACTCCGACCCGACGAAGCTGGCGAACTTTTCGGCCAGTTCCGCCTCTTGAGGTCGCAGACCTGTCCAAGGGCCGCTGACCGCCCAGCGCTCACCCCGTAGGGTCTGGAGGAGGCGCTGCTCTGCTCCCGGGCCGGGCTGAGGCCAACGGGGCCAGCCTCCGCGCCAGGTGGGTGAGCCGCCGTCCCGGACGAGCCGCTGCGTCATTGCTTCTCACTTTCGATTGCGCAGATGGGGCTGCTCATCACTGGTTGTCAGGCACCAGGGTGGCGACGGCTTCCTTGACTATGCCCAGGGGGACGGCGGTCAGAGGCAAATCGTGGGACCCCAGGGGGACGCCCAGCCGACCGAGGAGGACCATGGCCGCCTCCTCGCCCGAGACCGTCAGGTATCCGCGCTTGTTGTCCACTCGCACGACATCCATCACGTCCTCGATCAGCAGGCCGCCCGGCATCTCGGTGCCGACGCCCAAGGCACGTGCCAACTCCTCGTGCACAGCTACCGCGGCGTCGTCCAGGGCACCCATGGCGTTGGATATGCGAGCGGCGGCGAGCATGCCCAGCATCACAGCCTCGCCATGGGACAAGCCGTCGCTCCCTCTCAGTCGCTGGTCACACATCTCCACCGCGTGCCCGACGGTGTGGCCGTATTCCAGGATCAGCCCGGCTCGCTGCTCGTAGGTGTCCTGTGCCATCACCGAGCACTTGGCCTCGAGGCTCTCCTCCAGGAGCCACAGCAGTGTCTGCGGGGACGCCAGGTCACCGGCAGCCAGTCGATCCCGCATCTGCGCGATCGACTGCGGGCGAATGGCGAGACAGTTCTTCGTGGCCTCGCACAACCCGGAGCGCAGCTGCTTGCTGGGGAGGGTGCTGAGGAGGCCGGCGTCGAAGTAGACGGCCTCCGGGGTCCTGTAGGTGCCGATGTGGTTCTTGCCGTGGGTGCTGTTGATCGCCTGCTTGAGCGAAATCACCGAGTCCATGGCCGCGACGGTCGTGGTCGGTATGTGCACGAGCCGAACGCCGCGGAACAGTAGTGAGGCGACGACACCGGCGAGGTTGCCTGGCACGCCGCCACCGAAGGCAACAACGACCGACTGCCGTGAGGCGCCTGCGGCGATCGCCTGCTCCAGACAGGCGCCGAGGTTGTGCAGAGACTTCGCCCCATCGCCGGCTGGCCGGCTGAAGACATCTACCGGTGCGACTCTGGCGAGGGCAGGCAGCAATTTCTCACCGTGCAGTTGCAGAACATTGTCATCGGTCACGACCAGGAACCGATCCGCGCCATAGCCCGCCATCGACGCAACAATTCTGTCGAGGCAATCCTCCCCAAAATAATACGGATAGGAGGCCTCGCCGAAATCTACGGAACACTCATTCCAGTTAATACCAGACATAAATCGAACTCACCTAACGAGAAACAACCGACGAGATGGGGAAGCGGGCGGGTGGGGACGCGCCTATCGCTCGGGCAGATAATTGGTAAGCCTGTTCCACATGGCTCGAATTTCGCCATTCTCTCTCGGCGATTCGCGGAATATCATGGAATACTCGGCCACTTCGCTCAAGATCCACTTGATCTCGTAGAATCGCGTGACGACACTCCGCCCGGTAGGCGCGTGGCCGAATGTACGTCGCACGTGAAACCAGTCCCGCTCCGGCGGCCCCCACATAGCGCCGCCCCAGTCAGCCAGAAGAAATCCCTGAGCGGTGCGCAGCACGTTAGGCGCACTCGGTTCCCCGTGGGTCAGGACCGGGTCCGCCCGAAGCGCCAAACATTCGCCCGCCAGGCCACACTGCTCGTCATACAGCTCCTGGAGGCGCTGGCGGTGCCTGCCCAGGAGTTGATGGAGCCGCCCCGGGAGGCCATCGCCCGCCGGAGCTGCATCGTCTGCAAAACCGAAAATCGACCGAAGGTCATTCTCGAAGCTCAGCCGGAAATCTTCTGACGGCAACTCAGCGTCGACTCGGGAATCGTGAACTTGGTGCAGCATTTGAACGATCTGGTCCAAGTTCTGCGCGGACACGCTATCCCGCGTCGTCTGCGAGGCTTCGACGAATGGAAACACGACGAGGGGGCTTCCGTTGATCTCGCGCACCACCCGCCCGTCCGCACCAACCAGTGGCGCCAGGACGTAGCGCAGCCCACTGTTATGCAGCTCGACTGCAGCCTCATAGGCTCCAGGGACGTGCCCGCGGAGATCCCTGCGCACACTGATCCAGAAGAGGCCGGAGTGAAACGCCCAGCTGTCTTCACCGAGCGGCTGGAAGACGAGTGGTTGCGAACCAACACCATACTCTTCCTCGAGCATAGAGCGGAGTTCGGCGAAATTGATGTGATCAGGTGCGAGTAGCACTGCTTCTCCCGTTATTGAGGCTCCTCGTAGCCTGCCCTTCAGATAAAGATGAAGTGGTTAGGCTCCGCGAATAGGGTGGTCGGCTACATCTGTCACGGACACCGCATGCCTCTGTGCTCATCGGCCTCAACACCTGTGGCGGTCAACGCTGGCGGAGTGTCGTTCGCCCACGCATCCCGATGAGTACCCCAGGCTTTCGCCGAAGGGCGGGGTGGGCGAGGCGCCGACTCTGCCCTCATACCGCGCCAGCCACGCGGGCGGCAGGCGACGCAGCCGAGGCGCGGCACCCACCAAGCAGGCACCCGCCCGTTCCCGTTCACTGATCTGCTCGCTCCCCGCGTGGCACCGGACAGCTGTCCAGCAACTCCATCGCCCTCCGCAGATGGCGTGCAACCGATCATGATCCACAGCGCTCTCTACCGGAACAGGGTTAATGGATCATGAACAGGTAACTCCTAAAGAGGAAGGCAGGACGAATGCCATCTAAACCACAAGTAGCGGATGATTTCGTACTCGCGTCTGCCGCAGCTGCCATGAAGCTCATCCACGAAGAGATGCTCAAGGGCGGCCCCCACTCACCAAGCGATCTGGCCTCCAGCCTCGGCTTGACCGAACATGAGGCGCATGCAGCCGTCGGTAGACTCCTGGAGATAGGCCTGCTGCGACCGGAGGACCAAACCGGTACATATGTGAGCACCGCCACCGACGTAGCTCAGACGCGGCTGCTGGGATCCATGCAGCACTCCCTCCGGAGCGCGCAGGTCCGGATCGCGGAAGCCTCCCTGGTGCTGGCTGCGCTGGGCAACGCGTACGCCTCAACCCCGGAATCCACGGGTGAGGACTTTCTGCATCTCTCAGCGGCGGACGTCAACGCCATGTTGGAGGAAGACGCGGCAACGTGCAGCAGTAGTCTGCTGACCGCGCAGCCCGGAGGGCCGCGGCCGGCCGAAGCACTTGCCCAGGCCCGCATACGGGACGTCGACATGGTGAACCGCGGGGTGCGGATGCGCACCATCTATCAGCACAGCGCCAGGTACAGCACCGCCACCGAGGCGTTCGCGGAGCGCCTGACCCAGGCGGGTGCCGAGATTCGTACACTGGCCACACTGTTCCCGCGGTTGATCATCTTTGATCAGCGCATAGCATTCATACCGGGACGTGAGGGATCGTCAGCCGTCCGCATCCGTGAGCCCTCGGTCGTGGCCTTCCTGACCAGTGCCTTCGAGATCGGCTGGAACGTGGCTAGGCCCTTCGCCTCGGCGTACGAAACGCGTCGAGAGAAGGTGATCACTTCGGACATGCAGCGTGCCATCGCGCGGCTCTTCCTCGAGGAGGACAAGGATTCAGCAATCGCGCGACGACTCGGGATCAGTGAACGGTCCTGTCGTGCCCACGTATCCAAGATGATGACGAGCCTCGGTGCTCGCAACCGCACACATCTGGGGTATCTGCTGGCGCAGGAGATGGGCCAACTGTAGGGCCGGCCGAGCGGGAAGCCTATTTGCAACCCGTCGGGACCGGATACCCGTCGCGGGCGCAGCCGGACCTCCCTCCTGTTGCTACCGCCAGGCCAATAGGTACAGCCATCCCTGGGCGGCCCCCGGCGGTCCTGCTGCCGGCGGCCGCCATTGGCCCGACCGGGTCGCCTCAGCACAACCCCTCTCCTCATTGTTCGGCGCCCGCCAAAGGGCTGCCGTCTCGTCACCCAAGCGAACCAAGTGGAGCCATGAGTTACACCAACACCAGCCTGCCTACTGTCGCCGTTGTCTACGCGCTCGGAGCGGGCAGCCCCACAGCCGTCACAGAGGCTGGACGCGGGCTGTGCGAGATCCTCTGGGTCTACGACTCTTCGGACGGATCCATACGGGAGGCAGTGCCCCTGCTTCGACACACCGCCGCTGTCCTGGACGTCGCAGGGCTACTTCCCCAGGAGGCTGCGGCAGCGCTCGTCATCCGAGGCGTTGACGCCATCACCACATTCAGCGAGTCCCGCATCCGATGGACTGCGGACGTCGCGGTGGCGGCCGGCTGGCCCTACCACTCGCTGAATGCTGCACGCGCGCTCACGGACAAGGCCGTGCAGCGCACCGCGTTTACACAAGCCGGAGTCTCCCCGCTGCGGCACCAACTCATCACACCCTCTCAGGACCCGACAGAGGCCGCGTCAGAAGTGCGCTTTCCCGCCGTGCTCAAGCCTCGATCCGGCGCAGGAAGCCGCAACACCCTCCCCGTCACAGACCTTCACTCCTTGCACTCCGCGTTGAGCGCCGTGCCTGACGACGAGGAGATGGTTCTGGAGGAACAGTTGAGAGGCGACTCGTCAGTGGCCGGCTCCCAATGGGGGGACTACGTTTCCGTCGAGACGCTGACGGGTCCGGAGGGGCACGAGGTCCTTGCGGTATGTGGCAAGCTCCCGCTCGTCACCCCGTATCGGGAAACAGGCTCCGTCTTTCCTTCGACCTTGTCCTCAGGGCCATTGCGTGACGCGGAGAAGCTCGCGATGCGCGCTTTGGACGCGCTCGGCGTCGGCTATGGAATCAGCCACACCGAAGTGAAGCTGACCTTGGAGGGGCCCAGGCTGATCGAAGTCAACGGCCGAGTTGGCGGCGGTACCGCCCCCGTCATCCGAGCGGTCGGGGGACCAGACCTGTTGCAGGCGGCACTCTGTGCTGCACTTGGGATGCCGTACGCCTGGGACCGGAATGCCCCTCAGAAGGTGGCCTACGAATATCTGTCCCCGGCACCCACACAAGTCGCTGTCGTGCGAAGCATCAGCGGTATCCGAGAGATCCGGAAGCTGCCGGGCGTCACACAGTTCAGCCCCTCAGTCCGACCGGGCACCCTTCTCGACTGGCGCACCGGCACGGAGAGCTACCTAGGCTGGACCCACGGAGTAGCCGCCAATCACGACGAGGTCTTGACCAGTATTGGCCGCATCGACGCACTCCTGAAGGTAGAGCTGGAGGAGCGTGACAAAGCCGTACAGCTTGCGGCTGATTGCCCCGCTACCTGAGCAGAGTCAGTTGATCCGTCTTGAAGGACAACGGAGATCAGGGGCTTCGGTCCCACCCGACGCGCCGGACGGTTCCGGCTACGCCTGGAAATCAGTCAGCGCGCCGCGAACTACAGGGCAACCGTTGCCTGGCGCAGCACACCAGCTGTCGGGCGGAGCGGACCTACGGCGCGATGGGGTCGGTGTGAAACCTCTCGGGGTGGGCAGACGCGAGGTAATCCATGGCCGTGTCCTCGGCGATCCCGAAGACCGTCATCAGGTGTACCGGATCAGCGGTCGCCCGGGCCTCGTCCAAGATCCTGTCGATGCGTACCTGCTCCGCGTTGATTCCGAGGCACCGAAAGAAGTACTGGAATGCCTTGTGACTCATTTGAGGACCCGCAGGATCATGCACCGTCACCCGCGTGACCAGCAGGTGTGAGTTGGTGGAGTGCGGCCAGCGCGCGACACGTTCCTTGAGCATCGTGGCGATCAGGGACAGCGTGAAGTCGTCCAGGTAGACCAGTCGCGTCTGTCTGCCGGATGCACCCCGTACGCCGAGGGTCCCCTTCGACCGGTTCAGATCGGACAGCAGCGTCCCGCGGATGGTGTGCGCCCGCAGCGCGTGGATGGCGGTCAGCGCGACGGCGACCCTGCCTGACGCGGTGGGAACACGGTCAATAAGTCCGACGAGCCGGTCCGAGGGCACGGGCCTGCGAATGGCGACGCGGAACGTGAAAGTGGTTGAGCGGGCAGGATCATGAAAGATGACCCGCTCTCGCTTGAGTGCCTTGAACAGGGACCGCAAGGCGGTGAAGACACCATCAACACCGGAAGCGTTGTCGACGGCTTTTTGGACATGAGCTTTGGTGATTTCGCGTAGGGAGGTCACCGACGGTCCCCACGATTCCAACACGGGCGTCGCATAGCCGAGAGAGCCGTTCACCGTCTTCCAGCTGAATGGGCGCGATGGCCGCCTACCCTCCCCGCGCAGAACTGCGATCCATACGTCGACCTCGGGCAGCAGATGGCCAGGAATCCGTCGGCGTAGGCGGGCGACACCGGCCCGGTGGGGGTCGGCGTGCCGTAGGTGGTCAGCGATGAGCAGACCTCGCTCCGTGAGAAAGGGGATGAGCCGGCGGGCGTTGTAGGCGTTTCCCAGACGAGCTATCGCCCACAGGTCGGCTTCCTCGATCGGCGCGTCGACGCCCAGCCACGCCGTGATCGTGATCAGCGTCCGTTGATGGGCGCTGGCGACCCGTGGGCGCCACTTTTGACGGGCGGCGAGCTGGGCGAGCTCCCGGCGAAGTGCTTCAGCCCGGTCGCTGAGCGCGGGCAGCTCGCGCTGGTGCAGAACTTCCCAGTGCCGCGGCGGTGCGGCGAACAGAGCGAGCGAGCTGACCGGCAGTAGCCATCGCGGGAGATACCACGGGCTGTCGGCGGTCCGCGGTCCCTTCGGCGGCGACTGGGCGCCGGATGCCGTCCTGTCCGGTGACGAGTCGATACCCGCGCCAGCGCGGACGTAGCCCTGCCCCATCCACCCACAACTGGACGCCGGACGTCAAAGTCTGCTTTCCGATGTGAGCAAGGGCGTACAGGCACATTCGGCATCGTCTCTGCTGCAGTGGCAGGTTCCGTCCGCAGCCCCCACACACGCCGACCTGGCGGTGGGCCTGCTTGAAGCGCTGGCACGGCAGGCACAGCCGGGCTCCGTCGGCCTTCCACGCCAGGCAGTAGGCGCAACTGGAGGCCGGTGCGACTATTTGGCGGGCCAGCCGCATGATCTCAGCCCGCTCTACCTGCGGTCCGAGTCCGGCGCGGTCGAGGACTTCCGCTATCAGCGCCGGTCGGCGGGGCAGTCGAAGGACGGCGTCGAGGCTGACTCGGCGTGTCCCGGGAGGACGTACGGTCAAAGCGTGGAGGCAGTCCGACAGGAGGCCGATGTCACGGACCCACGGACCCCGCGCCTCCACCGTCGCGTCGATGGCCGCCCGGACGGCCTCCATCTCTCGGGAGTAGCCGGCTGTCGTGAAGTCCCTTGCGGACATCCCTCCCCGCCTCACAACAAGGAGGGACAACTGCCCGGGGATTTGCGGTGGGAACGAAGCAGCCTGAAGTTCCTCTCGCTGCCGCCGCTGGACTCGCTCCTGTTGCCGCTGGTACACCCGAGATCGGCCGGCCGTCGACCGCAGCACCTCGGGGAGAATCAAGGACAGTTGCAGAGACTGCGGTCGACCTGCCCTGGGCATGCCCATTTCCCCAGCGGCGACGCGGCACTCCAGCGCACACAGGCGGCACATCCCGCGCTGGTCGAGGGTGACCTCCTGCGGCCATCTGTAGTGGCGGCAGCGTCCGACACCGTGGTTCGCGGGGTGCCAGTCAGTGCATGGCTGGCACACGCCCCGGGGTCGCACCGTTCCCCAGGCGCCGCATCTCCGACACGACGCAGGTCCACGCTCCGCCCACCTCTCCCACTGCTCCTCTCGAACGCCCATGGCCTGGTCTAGTTCGGAGGAAGCGACTTGCGGCCGGAACCGCCGGGGCGGGAGACCGGCCGTGCCGCGTCGGACCCGGGTTTGCCGCCCCCGACTGCGCGAGGTGCCTCGTCGCGTACAGCGCGATGGGATTCCGGCTCCTCCTGCATCAGGTCCGCGACCGTGCATTCGAGCGCCGCACAGATCATGTCCAGGTCCTCCAGCCGCACGGTGACCGGCTGGCTGCCCCACAACGCGGCGACCTTGCTCAGCGACGGACTGAACCCCACTTCCTTGAACGCCGCGAGCAGCTGCACCGGCCGCCAGATGTCCCGCTGCGAGGCGACCATCCGCAAGTTCCACTTCACCGCTATGCCCTTCCCCTCAGCCGCTGGACCGCCCGGTGCGATGCTTCCAGGCTTGCCTTCTCCGGATCAGCGCGAACCGACGAAAGGTACCCAACCGTCGTCGTTGCCCAGCGGTGGCCAAGAATTTGCTGTACATCCCACAACGGCATGCCGTCCTCATAGTGGTGTGTCGCGCAGGCGTGCCTGAGTAGGTGCGGAAATAGACGAGTGACAGGCCCGGTCAGATGAAGCTTCGAGGCATCCCGCAGCGTCCGGCGAAACGCATCCGGGCCGACCGGCGGGGCAATCGGCACATTCAGCGCCGCCACCCCCTGCGGTAGTCGCTCGGACGGGAACAACGGGGCGCCCGGATCGCTCGCGTCGTCGGTGAACTCCCCGCGAATCTCCTCCAGATACCACCACAGAAGGTCCCGGCCCTCCTGGAACAGATACGCCTGCCGCTCGCGCGGACCGGACCGCCGTGCGCCCTTGCCCTGGACAATGAACCGGCCCCACTGACCCAGCTCCCAGTGGATGTCGCCAATGGTCACGGCGCACAACTCCGCAGCTCGCACCGCCGATATGTACGTCAGCTTGGCCATCACATAGTCCCGGCAGGACACCGGGTACTTCCGGGCGTCCGGCAGCGAGCCGCGCCACGAGGCGAAGAACTCCTTCGTCGCCCGCTTCGACGGCGGGACCCGCAGCCCGAAGTCCCCACGGTGCACAGGCTGGTTGAACGGATCGACCGGAGACTCGACAGCCACGCCGAAGCGCCGGGCGATCTCCCCGGCGTACCGCTGCTCGAGAAAGTGGAGTATCCGTCGATCTTCAGCAGCTTGCTCCGCAGCGTGGACGTCGCCCGCTTGCCGACTCCGGCGAAGTACTGATCCAGGTGCCGCGGTGTGATCTGCCACGGTGGCAGGTCATAGAAATCGCATACCTCGACGACGGGTTGGACTTGGCGGTGCAGGGTGGTGGGGGCCAGACCTGCGACGTCGCGCGCCCATAGGTACTCCATCAACGTGTCCTGGAAGAACGCCTCGGCGTCGCCATCGGTGACGGTCGCGGCCGCGCGGCGCTGCAGGGTGACCACGTTCGCGAGCCCGGTCTCCGTCGGAGGCGGCACAGGCTCTTCGGGCGCTGTGACGTTGATCGATAGCTGGCCAGTGAGTGCAGAGACCGGGCTGGTCACCGGGATTTCGTTGATCGGTAGTTGGCCAGACCGTTGCGCGCTATCTGGCCAGTCCCGGACTCGTTGCTTCGTGGGCTGTGAGCACCATTTCAGCGTGCTCTGTGAGCAGGCTCTGGAGTAGCTGGTAGCCGGTCTTGGCTGCGCCTGGGCTCCTGATCATTCGGACTGCGCTCAGAACTGGGCTGTTCCTCGACGTGTCGATGACGGCTCGTGGGTTGCGTGGGCTGGGGGCGAGGCTGAACTCGTTGCCGGTGAGGTATGCCCAGATGAAGGCCGAGGCCGCGTCGTGCAGCCGGGTGTCGAGCCTGAACCGGGTCTTCGGCAGAGGCTCCTTGATCTGCTGAACGATCGCTTCGCAATCCGCTGGTGGGAGGGTCCAGGCGGCGAAGTGCAGCCGTCGGCTGCGGTAGTCGACCGGTTTTGCGAGCCGAGAGACCTGCTCAGTCAGCCTCTCGAAGGCGGTGCCGAGATTGATGCGGTGCCGGTGGCTCTCCGGGGGCTGGAGTCTGCGCAGGCGCCGGGGTCCTTGATGCCAGGTGTCCGGGATCCCGAGGTAGTGAGCGGCCTGCTCGGTGGTCATGTCAGTGACGTTCTTGATCATCTGGAGGGCCGCGAAGCGCCGGAAGATATGGCTTTGTGCCATGGACAGTGCAGAGGGAGCGACGTCCATGGCCGTGAACCATTCGTCTGGGAGCCACTGGGGAATGTGTTCGGGCTGGTAGGAGCAGTCGCGCGCGAAGAGAGGGATCAAGGGCGGTAGAGAGCGGCGACGGGTGGACGCTGCCGCGGCCTGTCCGGGGAAGTGAGCGGGCAGAGCATCTCTGACCTGGGCTTTGAGGTTGGTTGAGGCGTCCGTTCGCAGGATGCTCCAGGTCTTGCCCCAGCCGGGGGTGCTCGGTGGCAGAGCGCGTTCGAGGAGTGCGGTCAGCGCGTGACTGAGACCGTTGCCCGGCAGCCCGAGCAGCCGGGAGGAGATGTCCAGCAGCGCGGCGGTCGCGGAAGGCGAGTCCGGGATCGTCGCCCAGCGGTTGCTCCTGTCGATGTGGGTGAGCGTGCGCGGGTCGCGTTTCCGCTCGCGTTCGATGTGTTCATCAAGGTGGGCAACGAGGCCCGGCTCCGCCGTGATGGTGGAGGCTGCGGGCCAGGTCGCGCTGACGACGGCGGCGATGAACTGAAGATCGGCGAACGCTGTGTAGGCGTGCTCGGCCGGCTGGGCAGGGTCGAGGAGGCTGAGGATCCGGCGCTGGAGAAGGAGAAGGTGCCCGCTGAGGACGGGCGCGGTTGGCAGGGAATCCGGACGGTCCAGGCGGTTTCCGCAAAGGTCTCCTTGTCCGGGTAGCTGGCTGCGGCACTGGGCTGGGTGCAGCCCCGACGCGGTCAGCGCGGGTAGGAGCCGTCTGCTGAGGAGGGGCTGCTGGCAGGCGGAGCAGTCGTGTCGCAGGAAGATCTGGTGTTCTGGGCAGGCGAACACGACGGCCAGGCGCCAGCTCGTCTGCCAGGGCCCGCCGTGCCGCCGCTGGATCTCCGATTGGTCCCCGGCCAGGCAACGAGGGCAGAAGCGGGTGCTCGTCCCGAGGAGCCCGGGAGGGAAAACTCCCCGGGGTCTCATCTGGGCGGCCGGCGGGTAGTGCCGGGCCAGACGACGCAGCAGAAGCTCTTCAACCTGTGCTTGGGAAAGCCGGGTGGCGGCGGCGAAGGAGGAAAGCTGCTCGGCCTCCAGCATCAGCATGTGGCTGGCGGGAACCTGGTGAGAGCGCCGGCAGATTCCGGTCCGCCGGGCGATCTCTCCGGGGCTCTGGTCCAGGCGGTGTCCCAGCCTGAGCAGGAAGCCGCTCAGGCTCTCGCCCGCCAAGGGAACCAGGCTCCGGGGAAGGGGAACGGGCCTCGACATCGGTCAGCTGCCGGCGGCGCGGGGGCCGCGGTCGTCGTAAACGGTGTTCCGGCGGCGCCCGCGGACTGCGGACCTCTTCGGCGAGCTGGCCTGCTGAGGGATGGCGGGGACCTCGCCGGCGGCGTGGTCGCGGCCGGGGTCGTCGAGACTGATCACGATCTCGTCGAGAAGGTCTTCGTCGAGGAACTCCTTGCCGCTGTCCATGGCCTCCTGGGCGCCGTCCTCGATGAGCCGTTCCAGGAGACCGACGACTCCGCCAGTGCGTCGGATCAGGTACTCGGGCATGGAACCGCCGGTGAGCATCCCGGTCTTGGCCTTGAGTAGCCGCAGCTGGCCTTCCAGGCCGCCGAGGTGGTCTTCGAAGGCCGCAACCTCGTCGGGGGTGGTGTAGCGGAAGTGATCGAGCTCGACCAGGTCGAAGCGGCGTTCGGTCTGAGTGGTCTCGAAGCCGTGAACGCGGGCGTGCTCAGAGGACGGCATCACCCATTGCCGTGTCTGACCGTCCCAGCGGGCCTCGCGCAGGAGACCCGACCCAGGGATGTCGACGCCGACCAGGACCAGGGTGACGTTCATGCTCATGAAGGCCCGGATCAGGTCGAGGGTGTCCTGGTCGTCGGCCCGATGCATGCGCAGACGCGTAATGTCGTCGAGGATGAGCGCCTTGACGCCATGGTCGTGGAGGGACCGGGCGACCTGCTGGATCAGCTGCGGCAGGTTCATGCTCGTCATGCTCGCGCCGAAGAAGTTGAGCACGGCCTGGCAGGTGCTCTTCGGTTTCGCCGTCACCGGCGTCTGGACATAGACGACGGGGGCGTGCAGATCCCACGTGCCCTCGACGGCAGCCGGGTTGAGGTGGCCGTGCATCTCGAGCCACGCGTCCTCGAAGGATGCGGCGACCTCACAGACCGTCTCGGTCTTGCCCTGATATCCCCATCCGGTGACCATCACTCCGGCCCGGGTGGCCGGCTTCTGCTTGAGCGCGTTGTTGCGCATCCGCCGGTTGACCAGCCTCGAGACTCTCAAAGACATCGGAGTCTCCTGCAGCGGCAGGTTCACGTGGGTGGCGGTGCGGTGCAGGTCGTAGAGAGACCGCCGGTGCGGGCTCAGGTCCCGCCACTGCGCGAAGGACAGCTTCGGCGCCGGCGTGAACGACTCCCGGGTCGCCCGGTAGTGCTGCCACCCCTCGTAGGTGTCCCGCCGGGGCGGCTTGCCGGTCAGCATCCCGGCAAGGACCCCCGGTGCAAGGACCTCACTCACGCGTTCTCCCTTGTGGTTGCGTCGCTCTCGTCGTCTTCGTCCGGTGGCAGCAGGAACAGGCTCCGACGCCGCAGGGAGTCGCCGAGCCTCGGCGGAGGGGTCGCCTGGCGCGGAGCAGACGCTTCACGCCGCCGCCGACGGTCCGCATCGACCGCCTCCGCGACGGAGCGGGCCTGCTCCGGCCACTCCGCCACCTCACCCGCCGGCCTCGGGCCGCCGCCCGCAGGAGTCCGGTCCAGCTCGGCTGCCCGCGCCTGCGCGGCCTGTCGGGAACGGCCGGTGCGACGCCGCTTCGACTCCTGCTTCGCCTTCTGCGTCGGCCACTGCCCGACCGGGATCGCCTCTCCGAGAATGTCCAGCAGAACAGGGAGAAGTTCGGCATCCGAGCGCGGAGCGAGGCGGCGCCGGCGGACCTCGCCCAAGAGATCCTCGACGGACCGGTCGGAGAACGCGGGGATCTCGCCCTCGGGCGGCAGCCCGGTCCAGCGCAGAACGTGCCAGTGGCCGTGGTCGTCCGCGTCCTGGAAGAACACCGTGCGCCGGTCGCGGCGGTCGGAGTGGACCACCCACTTGCCCTTGTGCTTGCCGCCGCGGGCGGACGGCTGCTGGTGACGGGGCTCGTCCAGGACCGGATCGTGATACCAGAGTCCGAGGATCTTCACCCCGCGTCGCGCATGAATCTGCACGTGATGGCGTCGCAGGAGCTGGTAGTAGAGCTTGGGCTGAGGGATCTGCAGGGCGAACCCGCCCTGTTCCATGGAGGCGGCGAACAGCGAGTTCGGGCTGTGTTCCTCACCCGGGCCCCAGGCCGGGGCGTATTCACCCAGCACCCTGTTCTGCCACACCCGGACGACCCAGGTCGCGACCAGGTCTTCCATCTGCGACATGGTCAGGACGGCGTCCCCTTCCGGGTTGGCGCCGCGGTCGGCGACATCGGCGCCGGTAAAGCCGAGCAGGTGCTCCAGCAGCAGGCTGTTGACGGCCGAGAACGCCCGCTCGACGGCGAATTTGTCGGTAGGACGAAGGGTGCGGGCGGGCAAGATATTGCAGCCCAGGATTCGCTCAGCCTCCACCACATGGTGGTTCTTGTAGGCGGCGCCGTGGTCGGTGGTTACCGTCTCCGGCGCGAAAAACGGAAGGGCCGCAACCTTGTGCCCGGCGAACTCGGCCACCACCGACGCCGGGACGCCCGGGTAGGGCCACTCCATCTCCCCGCCCCAGCCCTCTCGCATGGGCAGCGGCATCATCACGTCCCCAGGCAGCATCGCAATGTCCACCGAAGTATCCGCCACCAGCGTGAGCCGGAACGCGACGATCGAGTGCGTGTAAAGGTCCAGAGCGAGGGTGAGCATCACCGTCACCGGATCCCCGAACACCGACTCACGGACCTTCACCGGCAGCGGCGTGGTGTCCAGGGCGACGACCTGGCCCGGCCTGTGCACCACCACCCTCGGCGAGGTGTCCCCCACGGCCTCCGCCGAGCGGAGGTAGCGCTGGCGGCCGCCGTCACTGCCGAACCACTCCAGCCAGACATTGCGCAAGGTGAAGTAGCCCGGGATGTCCTCGGCCGGGAAGTCGGGGAACTTCTCGACGACGTACTGGTGCATCAGCCGGTGGCGGGCCCGCATGCTGATCCGGGAGCGGTCCACGCACTCCCGCTTCACCGCGAAGATCGCCTCCCGGATCTCCTCCGTGATGCTCGGATGGCCGCCCCGCCTCCGGGTCCAGCGGCCGTCCGCGCACCCGGTCACCAGCTCGGTAGCGCTCTGCGAGGCGAGTCTGCGCAGAGTCCGCTCGCTCATGTTCAACAGGCCCAGAGCTGCGGCGTCCCCGCGGTCCAAGGCCCCGAGTTCGGCAGCCTTCGACCGGCGCCGTTCGCTCACCGTGGTCCTCGCCGGGTCGTATGCCGGCTTCGGTTCGCCCGGCCGTGCCCGAAGGGGGCTTCCAGAGCGGTAGCCGGTCTCCGCCTCGAGGACGTGCTCGGCCCGTCTCCGGGCCCGGTCCAGCTGGACCTCGCTCAAGTCCGTTCTGGCGACGGGCTGATGTCCGCTGGCAATCCCCGTGGTGATGGCGGCTTTGACCGGGACGCAGTCCGGGTGGTTGATCAGCCACCGGATCGTCCGCACCTCGGTCTCCCCCTCTCCCTGGTCCAAGACGACCTGCCCGAGATGAGGGCGTACTTCCACCACCGTCCGGTTGACGCCGTTGATCTTCAAGGTCAGCCCGCGGGCGACGTCCAGCAGCGGCATCAGGTGCCTCCTCCGGTCTCACCTCGGCGCCAGACCAGAGTTGCGTCCGTCAGCGGCCGGCCCAGGTCAACACCGAGTCGGCGATGCCAGAGCAGGTGGAGTGCGTGAGCGCGGGCGACCGCGGGAAGCCTCGTCCGCTCCACGAGCCGGCCGAACGGCGATGGCCCTGTCATGGCCGCCGCCTCCAGTTCCCGCTGCAGCCCCAACGGATCCTGCAAAGGCCGGCGCTGAGCGGACAACGCGTCCAGAACGCTCAGCACATTCGGCCGCCACCCGGTCACAACCGTGTAGCGCCAGCCACAGACCGATGCGGCCTCCCCGGACGCGGCGAACTTCAGAGCATCCTCCTCGCCCACCAACGGCCGCGGCCGGACGTCGAACAACCACCGCCCGCCGTCCGGCATAAGCGCCAGAAAGTCCGGCGTGTGTTCCGAGCGGCCCCCTTCGTGCTCGAACGACATGCGGAAGGGCTGCGGGAAGACCTCGGCCGCTCTCACGAAGTCCAGCACCGACAGAAGCCGGGCCTCCTCCAACGACTCGAACCCGTGATGCCGCCCCGTCGAGACCAGGAACTGCAGCCCGGGCCGATGCCGCTGCCCGGCCCGCCACGAGAAGCGACGCACCGGTCCCGTACCGGCCAGTGGAACCGAAGCCATGTCCCGTACCGGCCAGACCACCTCGTCACCGCCGACACGCCACGCCGCCGACCACCGGCGCGGCCATGAACCTTCCTGTGAGAGGCGAGCGCGTACCACGTCACCGGCGTCGTACGGCACGACCAACTCGTCCAACCCACAAACGTCTGACCGCACCAGGGCGCTGATCTGTGTCTTCACGCCCTCACGACACCAGCCCGGCCTACCGGCTGTGTACGTATCTCCGTACCCGACCACAACTGACAGCAACGATTCTGATCACGGCGCGTTACTGGCCAACTGGAAATCAACATGGCCAAGTAGCGATCAAAGTCTCAGGCGCCGTGTCCGGGGCCGGAGGGTGGACCAGCGTGAGCCAGCGACTTCCAGAATCTGCCACGGACAGGGAAGTTACAGCGATTACTCGCAGAATCCAAGAGTTACTGCCGAAATCTCACACCATCGAGCGGGGCCAGGCTTCAGGGCATCTACCTGCTGGAATGCAGGTTCGTGGCAGATCAGAGGGCGATTGAACCTGTCGGGACTCCAGTATCTCCAGCACCCGGTCGCCCGGCCGAAGAGCGGCTTCGCGGAGCATGAGGGCCTGCATCTCGGGCTGGGAAACCGAGCTCATGGAGCGGCCGGTCGCCTCGTCGAAGACGGTCGCCACTGCCTCGTTGGCGTACGCCCGGTCCAAGGGCTGCTCGGGCAGGAAGGCCTGGCGGGGCACGGTCTCGAAGGCCCGTTGAAGTTCGGCGGTGTCGGTCCAGCCTGCCTCGGTCAGCTCCCGCACGAGCTGTTCGCGCAGCCGAAGGGCGCTCTGAGACTCACCGAACCTGAGAGGGATGGTGCCGGCGGGGCGGGGGGTGTGGTGGGCAGCCGGGACGTTGGGTAGCAGGCCGGGCCAGGCGACGTTCAGGGCCTGGGCGCTGGCGGTGAATAGCGGTTGCGGCAGGCTCCGGAGGTCGGACAGGTTGTGCCATTCCCAACGGGACAGGTCAGGCTCCCGCACCGTCGGCTCGCTGGTGTAGTCGGTGATCCGGGCGACCTCGGTGACACGGGTGAAGCCCCCGTGGGTGACGTCGCACAGGGTGCCCAGCAGCATCACCGCCTCCGGGAAGGCGACCAGTCCGGACTCCTCCTCCAACTCCCTTACTGCCGTTACCTGGAACGCCTCGCCCGGCTCAACTTTCCCGGCCGGGAGCTCCCACATGGTGCGGGCGTTGTTCCAGCCGAGGAGGAGCTGCCCGCGGGTGTTGGTGACGACGACCGCGACGCCGGCCATCGCCACCGGCGTCGGCGTCCGCTTCTCCCCGTAGACGACGGCGCCGGTCTTCGGACCGCGCAGCAGCAGGACCGTGGAGTCGCTGGCCTCGACGCGCTCGATGTGCTCCCAGCCGTCGCAGAGCAGGTCGATCTCGGCGTCGTCCAGACAGATCCCGCGCAGCTTTTCCGGGAATCGGTCGGCGTGCGGGGTGATCACGCACAGCGTGCCCTCGGGCTGAAGGAGGGCTGCGAGTTCGGCGACGGTGCGGGTCCGGTCGGGCAGGTGGGCTAGGGTTCGACGCAGGGTGATGACCCGGAACCCCTCGCCGCCCGGGTTGAGGGAGGCGAGGTCGCCGCTGGTGACGTCGAGCTGGTGGTAGGTGATGGCCTGCGACGGGTTGGCTCCGGCGCGCTCGATGGCGGCCTCGGCCCAGTCCACCGCGGTAACCCGGTATCCGACTTCCGCCAGCAGCCGGGCCACTTCACCGGTCCCGCAGCCCAGCTCCAGGGCCGCGGCGTCGCCCGCGTCCTGGGGGAGGGCCAGATGGTGTCGGAGGGCAGCCTTCTCCTCGTCGGTCAGCGGCTTGAAGTCACGACCGCGGTCGTAGTGGTCGTGCCATCCCTGCATGGTGGGTGGGGTACTCATGTACGGGGTGCTCCTTCAGCAGGATGTTCAGGGAGGTCAGGCCGGGTGCGGGACGGTCGGTCCGTACAGGGCGGTCGAGCGGCCCGACATCAGGGCCCAGTACCGGTCCCCGAACGACCAGTGCCAAAACTCAAATCCGTAGTTCACGAGGCCCGCTCCGGTCAGGGCGTCGATGAGGACGGTGCGGTGGATCCGGGCCTGGCGAGTAATGGAGTCGGCGAGCGTGTAGCAGGCGCCCGCGCTCTCCTCCGGGGTCGCGTTGACGCGGACGCCCATGTCCAGCTCGGAGCCCTCCGCGTCGACGAGGGTCAGATCGACGGCCGCTCCCGCGCTGTGCGGGGCGATCTCCGGCGGGGAGACGTACCGGCTCGCCCCGGCCCGCAGTTCCTCCTCCGTCCATGCCGGGTAGGCCGCCCGGAGCTGGTCGGTGTACTGCTGGAAGTACTGCGTTTGCAGGTTCGGCGGCCGGTACCCCTCGACGATCAGGAGGCGCAGCCCGTCCGGCAGCAGCTCCTGTGCGTGCAGGAGCCGGTCCACGACGCCGGAGCGGAGCAGGGCGAAAGCGCCTGCCGTGTCGCAGCGACGGTCATCGACCAGGAAGTGCCCGCCGGCGCGGATGTCGGCCAGCCGCTCGCCGTTGTCGGCGACGGGGATCGCGGCCACCTTCGGGTCGGACATCAGCACGATGCTCATCTACTTCTCCCAGTTCCAGGCTTCGAAGTACACGGGCACGCCCGACTCCCGGGCGGCCACGACCGCTTGGAGGCGGGTGAAGTCCCGGCCGGGCATGAGCGGTTCCCAGTCGGCTACCGCAAGCGCCCGGACCTCGTCGTGCTCGGCCGGGTCCAGCACGATCCCTTCGAGCTGCGCCGCGGTGAGCCGGCCGCCGTCGAACACAAAGCCGACCGTGTTCAGCGGCCATGCGGCTCCGGGCAGTCCGAACACGGCGGCGAGCAGCACGCGTTCGACGGCAAGGCGGCAGGTTTCCTCGCCCTCGCGGTCACCACCCGGGATGGACCACGTCCCCGGGTCGACGCCCTTGTTGGCATCCCGCAGATGCAGGAGGTACTGGTCGGCAGCGTTCACGAGAAGGGCTGCGGTGCCGCGCGGCTCGGTGGACAGGATGGTCATGGCCAGACTCCTCAAGATCAGGGGCGAGTGGCGCCAGCGGGCGCGGGGACTGGCATGGAGGTGAGGCGGGAGACCGGCGAGCGCCACAGGACGAGCGCGGGCACGGCGAGCACGACAGCTCCGGCCAGCAGGACCGTCCATACGTTGGTGGCGGTGGCGAGGGCGCCCGCGGTGAGGGTGGCGAAGGGGCGGATGCCGGTGACAAGCCAGGTGGAGGTCTGCTGGGCGCGGGCCTGCAGCTCGGGGGGACAGATCTGCTGGCGTACCGAGTTCTGCGCGATTCGGATGTCTCATGAGACGTTGCCAGCCCTCTTGAATCTCGGATCGGTGAAGCTCCTCAAGGTTCTCCCTCGCCTGGCGTGCGTGTGGACGGATGAGACAGGTTGCACCCAGCAGGGGCGTTCGCGATGTTCACTCGGAAGTAGCAAGGTCGACAGCTCAACGCGCGAGAGCCTTGCCATGGGCGTGGGGGCGAAGTGGACTCGCCTGGGCTGCCGTGAGTGGAGGATCCCGGTGGTGAGGCGTGGTGGCAGGGGGCGGTTGTGGCTTACGCCCGTGCCCGGGCGGTGGTGCGGCTCTGGCGCTGGCATCAGGCCGGGGCAGGGACACCGGCCTGTTTCGCGTTGATCGGGCGTCCTGCCACCTTCGTCATGGACGCCCGCCTTAAGACGTCGACGCCGCACCCTGCCTCCGACGCTGAGTGGTAGCGCAATGATCACGCAGACATGAGCGTGCTGAGCACGGCATGAAACGACTCGTGACTGTTGGCGAGCGGATGCTTCTCCGCCGTTACAGTCCGCGACGACGACGGTGACCGTCGCCTGCTTGAGGAGGCACGCCCTGGGCGTCGGTGGGCAGGCACGGTGCTGTTGGCCCAGACGGATGCCGAGCCGATCGATCGGTCGGCGGTGCGGGTACCGAGGGCACTGCAGTCGGACCACACCGTAGCGGGCGGGACGTCGTGTGGCAGGTGGTGCCAGGTCATCCTGGCCCGGATCATGTACAGCATCGCGTCCTCGCACAAACGGGCGATCATTCCGCGGGCCCAGCGAGCGCTTCTGGCTCTCGGCCCGCCAGGCGGCCATGCGACCGGGCTCAGTAGGATGGGAGCAGTGCTACTAGCCATGCCGGGCTGAACGGACGCTCAAGCCGCGACTCGCCGAGGTGTCCTCATGAGCGTGCAGGATTCGATAGTCGGGCGCTGGCCGCTTGCAGGGCGAGACAGCGAGATTGAGACTTTCGACCAGGCATGGGCAGGCCGGCGGCACCGTGCTGTGGTGATCGTGGGACCGGCGGGCGTAGGCAAATCGAGACTGGCCGAAGAGTACCTGGCCCGTGCCGTCCGCGCCGGGTGGAGCGGGGGACGCGCGACGGCCTCGGCAGCGGCCGCCACGATCCCGCTGGGTGCGATCGCGCACCTCCTCCCCCCGGAAGTGGACCTGTCTGACCCCGTCAAGGGCTTCGCTGTGGCCACTCGGGTGCTTGCCGGCCAGGCAAAGCGGCGGGCACGGCGGGCATTGCTGATCGACGACCTGCACCTACTGGACGCGGCATCGGCAGCGCTGCTTCACGGCGTAGTCGAAGCGTCCGCAGCACGGCTGATCGGCACGGTGCGCGCTGGCGAGCCCATTACCGACGCGGTTGACGCTCTGATTGGGGATGACGCGGCACTCAGAATCGACCTTGTCGAGTTTGCTCCGCACCAGGTCGAGGAGGTACTGCGAGCAGCTCTGGGCGGTCCTGTCGGGCATCGCGCCGTGCACCAGCTTCATGAGGCATCCGGCGGCAATGTGCTCTACCTTCGGGAGCTGGTGCTGGGGGCACTGCGGGCCAAGAGCCTTGCAAACGACGGGGAGATATGGGACCTGGCCAAGGACTGGCTGGTGGGCACACCGCGACTCGCCGAGTTGATCGAGGCCCGTCTTGCTGCCGTGCCGCGCGCTGTCAGGCCAATGTTGGAGCTGCTGGCGCTGTGCGAGCCGATGGCCTTGGCCGACGCGATCGCGGCCGCGCCCGCGGCCGATACGCTGGCCACTCTCGAGAATGCTGGCTTGGTGCAGATCCGCCAGGAAAGGCGACGCCTCACCATAACCCTCACCCATCCGCTCTACGGGGAGGCCCTTCGCGAGAGGATCTCGCTACTACGGCGCCGAAGCGTGCTCGTGGAACAGGCTCAGCGGATCGAGGCTCATGGCTCCCGCCGACGGGAGGACGCGCTGAACATCGCGACATGGCGGCTGGCAGCGACTGGCGAAGCTGATTCCGTGCTCCTTGCACAGGCTGCTGTCCTTGCCAGGCATGCCCGCGACTACGGTCAGGTCATAGCACTCCTTGACGCGCTGCCTACAGGCGACCACACGCCCGCCAGTCTGGTCCTCCAGGGGGATTCTCTTCTCCAGACCGGGCAATGGCAGCGGGCTGATCAGATCCTTGCCGAGGCCGAGCTCAGAGCCGATGGCGGGGCCGAGGGTGTCACCGCGACCCTCATCCGTACCTGGAACCTGTTCTGGATGGCCGCATGCACGGAAGAGGCCCTGCGAGTGAACGAAGCAGCCCGCGAGCGGATCCCCCCAGACGCGCCGGAGCTCCGCCGCACACTGACGGTCAATGAGGCGTCTCTACGGACGCTCTCAGGCGAACCGGCCCGCGGCCTGGCAATCCTCGAGGGCACGGAGGCCAGTGCATGGGACGCACTCGACCCCAATATGTGGGCGACTGCTGCGCTGTCCAAGGCGGCCGGATTGATGCTGGGCGGGCGTACCGAGGACGCGATCGCCTGGGCCCAACATGCCTACTCTAGGAATCTGCAGATTGATCAGAACGCGTTGGGCGCCCCACCGCCGGCCTCACAGCTGCTGCCCATGGTCGTCGCCCTGGCCGACGCGGGCCGACTCGAAGCAGCGCGAGAGATCTCCCAACAGGCGTTGTCCGACCTTGTGGCGGCCCAGGGCCCACAGCCTCGGGTGTGGGCCCTGTTCCTCCGCGGCCGCGTTGAATGGCTCGCGGGCGATATCGCGGCTGCCCGCCGTTGGTACGCCGAGGCCGTCGCACAAGCACGCACGTATCACCAGACCCGAGTGCTGTGCCACGCCTTCGCGGGACAGGCCGCGGCAGCGGCGACACTCGGCGACCTGACTGCCGCCGAGGCGGCTCTCTCGGAGATGCGCGAACACCCGAACATGGGGCTATTCGCCGGCGAGGAACGCCTCGGCGAGGCGTGGCTGCACGTGGCGCACGGACGGCTCGCTCAGGCTCGCGACGTACTTACCGAAGCGGCCCAGGCAGCCCGCGAAACCGGGCATGTGACATCCGAGATCCTGCTACTGACAGATCTGGCGCGGCTGGGCGCAGCCGGCGACGCCGCAGATCGGTTGGCAGACCTTGCGATGACCTGCGACGGCGCATTCGCCCCGGCCCGAGCCCGGCTGGCGCATGCCCTGTCCGTAGACAATCCCGATGACTTGCTGGCCGTGGCGCGCGAGCTGGAGGCCATCGGTGCGTTCCTGCTGGCTGCCGAAGCGGCGAGCGCCGCAGGCACGGCCTGGCGACGACATGGTCAGTCCCGCCACGTCACCGCCGCCACCACTCGAGCCGCAGCCTACGCTGCCCGGTGCAAAGGCGTCCGCACCCCGCTACTCGTCATGACCGGGACCAGCGCCCCGCTCAGCGCCCGGGAACGAGATGTTGCTTTGCTCGCCGCCGCCGGAGCGCCGAGCAAGGACATCGCTGCACAGCTGGTCCTGTCGGTACGGACCGTCGACAATCATCTGCAGAACATCTACAGCAAGCTCGGCGTCAACACCCGGCGCGAGCTGAGCCAGGCAATGAGGGAGTTCGGCGCGAGCCTCGAGGCGCTCCCGTCCGAGCCGCATCAGGTGCACCAACGTTGAGGGTGGCCGCGCCGCAGTCGGGTTTCGGTCAGGTGGAAAGCGGCGCTTGATACTGGGAACTCGAATGCCTTCCGCCGGCGCGTTTTAGGCGACTTCCGTGGCCAGCCGCGCCCACCACGCCCTGCCGCGCTCGGTGGGCCTGGATCCGTGGGCCTCGCTCAGCGCCGCGACCAGGGACAGCCCGCGGCCGCACTCCCCGGCGCCGCACGAGGCACTCCACTCTCCGTCGCGGGCGGCCGGCCCGCCGTCGAAGACCTCGACCCGCACCCCGCCGCGCGGACTCTCGTGGTGCAGATGCAAGAGGATGGGTGCCATGGCGTGCTCGATCGCGTTTGTCACCAGTTCGGATACCACCAGGATGATGGCCTCTACGGCGTCGTCGCCGAGCCTCCAGTCGGCCAGCATCGCGCGGGCGATACCCCGCGCCTGGCCAGCGGCTTCCGGGATGTGCGCCAGCGGCCAGTATCCGCTGTTGCGTCCGTGCTGGATGACGGTGTTCTCGACGATGTCAACCATGACGTCACCTCAGGGAGGAGCTGCTCTTCCGATCCGGAGCGGAGAGATCGCCTCGCGGACTCTCCATCCCCGCACCGACCACCCTCCAGTGCTCACGGTGTACGAACCTGAGCAATCGATACCTAACCTCCCACGCACGAGCGGGACCGGACGCGGCCGCGCCAGCGGTTCCGAAGCCGTCGTCCCACGCACGCATGGGCGATCCCTCGCCGTGGCAAGTCATGAAATCCACCAACTGGACTAGACCTCTCTGGTCAGGTCGGGCGAGACCGTCCCCGTGAAGCACGTCGTAGCACTCGACGTGGGCGGCACCGGAAGGAAGGCCGCGCTGCTTGCCCAGGACGGCCTTGTGCTGTTCGAAGCCCGCCGCCCGACCGAGCGGCAGAGTGGTACGGACGCCGTCGTCGCCGCCATCCTCGACTTCGTCGCGCCCCTTGCCGCGGGCGTCGCCGTGCCGGGGACGTTCGATGTGGAGAACGGACTCGCGGTCTTCTCCGCCAACTTCGGCTGGCGGGACCTGCCGATACGCAAGCTGCTCGGCGAGCGCCTGGAGGCATCCCGGTGGCGCTCGGCCACGACGTCCGCTCAGGTGGGTGGCCGAGGGCAGGTCGGTTGCGGCTGCGGAGTCGATCGCTTCCTGTTCATCGCCCTGGGCACAGGGATCGCCGGTGCTATCGGAATCGACGGCCGGATCGAGGCCGGCACTCACGGATACGGCGGCGAGATCGGCCACGCCATCGTTCGCTGACTGTGCAGTCCCAGGTGATGCTTGTCCCGACGGTCGCTCGGACTGCCGCTGTGGAGGACGACGTTTCCGGCGAGTTCGCTCACGATCAGCTGCAGCGAATCCTCCGCGTTCTCCGGCAGCGCCCACCGCCTGGCCTGGTCCCGCACCAGCCTCCTCAGCTCGGACACCGATGCCGGAGTCGCCGGGATCACAGTTACGTAGACAACAGGTCGGGCAAGGCAGGACGGGACTTACAGCCGTCCGACGCCTCGCTCCGCCGGTCGAGAATGGTGATCATGACGACTCCTACAGGGGAGAAAGTCAAGCCGAGAGAACGAAGATAGGTCGACCATTTGCTCAAATCTACACCAGGGTGGTCATATAATCAAGATTGGGAGATTGATACAGGAAGGTCAATTCTTGAAGCCTCTCTTTCGATCCCTCCGGTCACTGTGATCCGGGCCTGGCCCGCGATCCTCGGTCTGTCCGGGGAGGAGCTGCCGCCTGGCCGCCTCGGACTCGATGTCCGGAAATCCGGGCCGCTGCGGTGCGACCGCACTGCGGTTGATCCCGTTGCGGCGCTGCGCGCCCCGCGCAGGGCTGGTGTGATGCGAATGAGGCATCGGTCCGGCGCCTTGGAGCGAGGTCAGCGTCGGTGAGGCAGTACGTCGCTGTCTTCAAGCGGACCGCAAGCCGTCGGTCGGCGTGCCGAGGTCGCACAGTCCGGGCTGACTCGGCTCTAGCTAAGCGGCCTCAGTGGATCAAATGGATCAGAAATTGATCAGATGTTGACTTTTGATCAGTTTGATTCGTAGATTCTGGAGCCAGCTGCCTCCGGTTCCAGAATGGGTGAGCCCTGCCATGCCTCAGCGTCCCCTGTCGTTCCAACTCCCGCCCGAGAACCGCATTCTGAGTCCGATGAGCGGTTGGACCCGCGCCCACTGGGAGGCCACGGCCGACGGTCTTCTGGCCGCCGCCGCAAGGTATGCCAGCCCAGGCCATGCGCTGATCAACCTGCCCGGTCCCGGGCCCAGCATCTCGGGCACGCGCTCGGACGGTCTGGAAGGATTCGCCCGCACCTACCTTCTCGCCGCCTTCCGGATCGCCGGCAGCGGCGGCCAGGACCCGGCCGGTCTGCTCGACCGCTACGCGGAAGGTCTCGATACCGGCACGCGCAGACCCACGCGCGAACGGGACTTGACCACCGGCGCACCAGACGCCTGGCCAGTGATCACCGACCGTGGTCAGGCCATGGTGGAGGCCGCCTCGATCGCGCTCGCCCTGCGTCTGACCCGGCCCTGGCTGTGGGACCGGCTCGACGACGAGGTACGCGAGCGCGTCGGCCGCTGGCTCGCCGACTCCCTTTTCCGGGCCCCACACGACAACAACTGGTGGCTCTTCCCGCTCACCGTCGGCGGCTTCCTCGCCGACACCGGTATCGAAACCGCCGCCGCCCGCACGGCGATCGACACGGGCCTGGCGAAGATCGAGCAGTGGTACTCCGGCGAGGGCTGGTACACCGACGGCCGGCTCCGTGCTTTCGACCACTACAACGGCTGGGCATTGCACTTCTACCCGGTCCTGCACGCCCACCTGAGCGGCGACCGGCCGCTGCTGGACACCTACGGAAGCCGGTTGGCGGCCTATCTCGACGGATACGCCGCGACCTTCGGCGCCGACGGCACACCTATGCACCAGGGCCGGTCGCTCACCTACCGCTTCGCCGCCACCGCCCCGCTGTGGGCCGGCGCCCTCAGCGGCCACACCCCGCTCCCGCCCGGCGCGACCCGGCGGCTGGCCTCCGGCGCACTGCGTCACTTCCTGGAACGCGGCGCCGTCACGGCGGAAGGGCTGCTCTCACTGGGCTGGCACGGTTCCCACCCGCCGACGATCCAGTCATACTCCGGCCCGGCCTCGCCGTACTGGGCGAGCAAGGCATTCGTCGGACTCCTGCTGCCCCCCGACCACCCGGTGTGGACGGCTACCGAGGAGCCGGCCCCGTCGGCCGTGTCCGACCGGCTGCTGGCGCTTCCCGCCCCCGGCTGGCTGATCCAGTCCACCGCCCGGGACGGGCTGGTCCGGCTGCACAACCACGGCAGCGACAACCAACCCGTCGAGCAGGTCCTGCCCGACAACCCGCTCTACGCGCGCCTCGCCTACTCGACGGCCAGCGGCCCCACCGCGGCCGGGGAGGCCCCGGACAACCATTTCGGCCTGGTGATCGACGGCACGCTCAGCGAGCGGGGGCGGATCCGGCCGCTCGGAACCGGGCCTGGCTGGGCCTCGTCCACCCACGGGCCGCGGACCGCCGGAACCGAACTGCCCGGCGTCACCGTGACCTCCGTGGTGATGGCCCACGGCGCGGACGAGGTCCACGCCCACTTGGTTCTCGGCGCCACCACTGGCACCGAGGTCCGGCAGACCGGTTGGGCGGTGGCCGGGGAGCAGGGCGAAGCCCAGGTGGCGGCCGGTGTCGCCCGCGTCCGGGCGGTTGGGGAGAGGCCAGGCCCACAGTGCCAGCTCGGCATGGTGGCGGGCTTCGACGCAGCCCACGTCGTGCGGCTCGCTCAGGGTACGGCGTTCGGGCCGTCCGCCGCCGTACCCGTACTGACCGGGCGCGTCACCGGCCTTGGCGGCCAGGGCCTGTTCGTCAGCACCTCGCGGCTGACGATCGAACCGCTCGCGAACTCGGTGGATGCCCGTGTCCGTACCGGCAGCGCGGCGGGAGGCGGCTGGGTCAGTGTGACGTGGCCCGACGGCACGGCACACCGTGCTGTTCTGGCGAGGGAGTCGGTGAAGGTGTCGTCCGAGCCGGCGCCTGGGCGGCAGTGATCACCGGTAATGCTCGGAGAGGTGGGCACCGGGCAGTCGCAGCCGGTGCCCCACCCCGGTCCCGGGCCGCGCGGCAGGAGCCGGCCAGGCGGGAAGGCGCGAACCGCCGGCGCGGCGGACTGCCCCGCCAACACCCGTGAGGGGGAGGGCGGTAGACCACCACCCGCGGGGGTCTTCCTGAGTCGTTGCTGGCCGGCACTGGTTTTGATGAGGTCGCATCGGCCATCTCGAACGGGTGATCTGGGTGGGTTCCCCAGGTGCCTGTGGGCGAACAGGCCCTTGGCTACCGTGATGTGGCGCGTGGTCACACACACGGATCGGGCAGCGGAGGCTTCGGTGGTGTGAACGGCTGTCTTGGTCGACTGCCAGTTTTACCGGGGCTCCGCTGCTCACGTCCGAAGCCGCACAGAACAGAGCCCACTTGCCAAGGCCCTCGCAGCCGTAGCTTCATGCCCGTGACTTTACGGAGCGCGCTCGGCCTCAATGGCAACGTCGGATACTCGGCGCAGTGCTTCGGCGGGGCTGCCGTCGCGTGACATGGCACTACCGATGTTCTTCTTGGTGCTGTTGCTGACAGAGGCCCATGAGATCTTGTCGAGGGGCGGCGACACCGATGTCGGCAGAGCGCGCAGGAATGCCCTCAGATCCTCGTGCTTGGCATCGGTTTCCATCTGGTTGGTGACTGACACGGTGACGGGTAGCAGGTTGTTGCGGATCGCGAACTCCCGCACGTTCTTGTCGCTGAAGAGGTAGTCGAGGAAGTTGCCCAGCTCCGCCCGGTGTCCGTTCCGTTTGAAGGCCATAATCCAGTCGACCACCGCGGGTGTGTCGTTGGCGTCGCGGACACGTCCAGGCATAGGGGTCGTGCCGACCTTGATCCCTGCTGCCTTCGCGGCCCGCAGCAAGGAAAGGGGTCCGTTTACCATGCCAACTTCGCCGCGCACGAACGCCGCGTACGCCTCCTTGCGATTGAGGCGCTCGGGCCGGACCGGACCGGTGAGCCCCTTCTCCACGAGGTTCTCCTTCAGCCACGTCAGGCTGTCGATGTTCTGTTGCGAGTCGATCGTGTAGCGCCCGGTGGATCCGGTGTAACCTCCTCCGCCTCCCAAAATCCAGGTCATGGCCTCGATCTGGGCCTCCTCAGGTCCAAGCGGCACTGCCATGGGGTATGGGGCGTCGGTACGACTCTTCAGCTGCGTCGCCGCGGCCCTGAGTTCGTCCCAGGTCGCCGGGGGCTCGTCAACGCCTGCCTCGGCGAACAGGTTCTGGTTGTAGAGGAGGAGCCTGGTCGAGGCCGAGAACGGCATGCCGTACTGCGTACGCTCCTGTTGCCCCGCAGCAGCGAACTGCGGCAGAAAGTTCGCCTCCACAGGTACCGAGAGCAGTTGGTCGGCGGAGTAGAGCTCACCCCTTGCGGCGAATTCGGCGTATGAAGCGATCTGTGCCACGTCAGGCGCGTGCCCTGTCTTGACCATAGCGGCGACGTGGCGGTCTACGCGGTCCCAGGGCACGATCTCCACCTCGACGGTGATGCCGGTATGCGCAGACTCGAATGCCGCGATCAGATCTGCCCAGTATCGCTCGGTGCTGTCGGACTGGTCTGCCACCTCATAGTCGGCGGCCACCAGCCGCAGGGTGACTTCTCCTCGGTCGTCGACATTGGCGCAGCCCGCCGACGATACGGAAAGGACCAGAGCGGTTGCGGTGGTGGTCAGGACGTGGTGACGCCTTTTCATGAGCTTCCCCTTTACTGTGCGGTACTGCCGATTGGGGGCTACCGCCCCGGCTGCCAGGGACGGGAGGGGGTGGGCATTGGCTCGCACTATTCGGCGGATCCGATGGTCAGTCCGCAGACGACCTTGCACTCGATGACTGCGAAGGGAACGACGAAGGGCACGATGGCGATGACTGAGCAGGCGTACAGGCCCTTCCGCTGGTCGGTGCAGTTGCAACGGAAGCTGTTGTCGACCGTCATGGGCTGGCGCTCCGGAATGGTGGGTAGGGCGGGCGCCCCCGTTGCGATCTCCTTCTCCGCGACCCAGAGCCGAAGGCTCACGACGCCCCCGTGGCGGGCTACCTCAGGGTCCTCACCGCGAGGCTCCCAGTGCCCCAGGGATGGACTACTGCAAACGGCCGGTCAGTAAGCAGCCTGGGCCAGCAGGGCACCGGCCTCGCGCAGCCAGTGGTCGGCGCGTGCCTGGGCGTCGCCGGTACTTCCGGCCAGGTCGACGAGCGTCAGGGCCTGCTTGTCGGTGGACTCGCCCGCTACGACTCGCACCGGTACGGCGGCTCGCTCGGCCCGGCTGATCACCTCGCCGACCGTCTTGCCGAGCAGGCTGGTCGAATCGAATCGGCCCTCGCCGGTGATCACCAGGTCGGCGGTGACGAGTGCCTCGTCAAGGCGGAGCAGGTCGGCTACGGCGGCCGCGCCCGGGGTGATGGTTGCGCCCCATACGGCTGCGAGGCCGTACGCGGTGCCGCCGGCCGCGCCGGCTCCCGGCTGGTCCGGGGCGCCGCCGAGCAGCTCGCTCAGCCGGGTGAGGCCGGCTTCGAGCCGGTCGGTCTCCTCGGGTCCGGCGCCCTTCTGCTGCCCGTACACGGCGGCCGCCCCGGCGGGTCCGAGCAGCGGGTTGGTGACGTCGGTGAGCAGCTGTACGCCGTCGGGCGGGGCGGGCATCAGGCGGCTGCGGTCGATCCGGTGGGCGTGGGTGAGCGCGCCGCCGCCGTCCGGCAGGGGTCGGCTGTCGGTGTCGAGGACGCGCAGGCCGAGTGCGTGGAGCAGGCCGGTGCCGCCGTCGGTGGAGGCGGAGCCGCCGAGGCCGATCAGAAGGCAGGTCGCGCCGTGGTCGAGGGCTGCGGCGATGAGTTCGCCGGTGCCCCGGGTGGTGGCGGTGAGCGGGGCGAGCTGCGTCATGAGTGGCAGGCCGCTGGCGATGGCGAGTTCGATGACGGCGGTGCCGTCGGGCAGGAGTGCGTATGCGCAGTCGACGGGGTGGCCGTCGGGGCCGGTGCAGCCGACCACCCGGTGCAGGGCGGCTTCCGGGTGGGCGGCCGTGACGGCGGCGAGGGTGCCCTCGCCGCCGTCGGCCATCGGACGGATCGTCAGGTGATCGTCCGGTCTGATGGAGCGCCAGCCGTCGGCCAGTGCCCGGGCAGCGTCACTCGCGGTGATGGTGCCCTTGAAGGAGTCGGGGGCGATGACGACCCTCACCGGGTCTCCCGCAGTTCGATGTGGGCGAGGTGGCGCTCGATCACGGTCTGCAGGGTCTGCTCGCCGGGGGTGTTCCAGATCTTCTCGTTGAAGATCTCGACCTCGATCCAGCCGGTGTAGCCGGCTTCGGTGACCATGGCGGTCAGGGCGTGGAAGTCGATGTGGCCGTCGCCGACGTGGCCCCGGCCGAGCAGGGTGTCGGCGGGCAGCGGGAGGGTCCAGTCGCAGACCTGGTAGGAGGCGATCCGACCGGCGGCGCCGGCCCGGGCGATCTGGGTGGCCAGCTGCGGGTCCCACCAGAGGTGGTAGCTGTCGACGACCACGCCGACCTGGTCGGCCGGGAAGCGCTCGGCGAGGTCGAGGGCCTGGCCGAGGGTGGAGACGACCGCGCGGTCGGCGCAGAACATCGGGTGGAGTGGTTCGATCGCCATGCGTACGCCGAAGTCTCCGGCGTGCGGGGCGAGTTCCCCGAGCTTGTCGGCTATCCGCTCTCGGGTGTCGGCCAGGTCGCGGCTGCCGTCGGGCAGGCCGCCGACTACCATGACGAGGGTGTCGGTGCCGAGTTCGGCGGCCTCTTCCAGGGCACGGAGGTTCTCTGCGAGGGCGGCCCGGCGTCCCTCGGGGTCGGTGGGGGTCAGGAAGCCGCCGCGGCACAGGGTGCTGACCGCGAGGCCTGCGTCGCGGACCAGCTTCGCGGCCTCGGCGAGACCGGTATCGGCGACCTTGTCGCGCCACAGGCCGATCGCCGGGATGCCGGCGTCCACGCAGCCCTGAACGGCCTCGGGCAGGCTCCAGCGCTTGGTGGTGATCTGGTTCAGCGAGAGCCGCATCAGGCCTCCACCCCCGCCACGGCCAGGAAGCGGCGCATCCGGTCGGCCGCGAGGTCCGGGTCCGGCAGGATGCCGGCTGCGTCGGCGAGCCGGAAGAGCTCCACCAGGTGCGGGACGGAGCGGCCGTTCTGGGCGCCCGCCACCATGGTGAAGTGGTTCTGGTGACCGGCCAGCCAGGCCACGAAGACGATGCCGGTCTTGTAGTGGTAGGTCGGGGCGGCGAACAGGTGCCGGGCGAGGGGCAGCGTCGGGGCCAGCAGGGAGTCGTAGCGGTCCAGGTCCCCGGCGTCCAGGGCGTGCAGCGCGGCGGCCGCGACCGGGGCGATGGGGTCGAAGACGCCCAGCAGCGCGTCGCTGTGGCCGAGGGCATCACCGCGGATCAACTCCGGGTAGTTGAAGTCGTCGCCGGTGTAGAGCCGAACGCCCTCGGGCAGGGCGCGACGCAGCGCGATCTCGCGGTCGGCGTCGAGCAGGGAGACCTTGATGCCGTCGATCTGCTCCGTGTGCTCGTTGATGAGCGCCAGCACGGTCTCGGTGGCCCGGTCGAGGTCGGCGGAGCCCCAGTAGCCCCTGAGCGCCGGGTCGAACATCTCGCCGAGCCAGTGCAGGATGACGGGCTGCCGCGCCTGGCCGATGAGGCGGCCGTAGAGGCGCAGGTAGTCGTCCGGGCCGGCCGCTGTGGCGGCGAGTGCTCGGCTGGCCATCAGGATGGGCTGGGCGCCAGCCTCCTCGACGACGTCCAGCTGCTGCTCGTACGCGGCCAGGATGTCGGCCAACGAGACGTCTGCAGAAGTCAGTTGGTCGCTGCCGACGCCGCAGGCCAGGCGGCCACCGACGGCGCGTGCCTCCGCGCCGGAGCGGGTGATCAGTTCCCTGGTGGCGGCCCAGTCCAGGCCCATGCCACGCTGCGCGGTGTCCATGGCGTCGGCGATGCCGAGGCCGAGGGACCACAGGTGGTGGCGGAAGGCGAGCGTGGCCTCCCAGTCGACGGTCGTGGGAGAGCCGGGGGTGTTCTTCCCGCGCGGGTCGGCCACCACATGTGCGGCGGCGAACGCGGTCCGGGAGACGGGGGCAGTGCCGGAAAGCTCGAGTACGACGGGCTCGCGCAGCCGGTGGGCACCAGTGCCGGGGAGGTTCAAGTCGGGCATCAGATCTCCAGCTCTGGGACGTCGAGGCGTCGGCCCTCGCGGGCGGAGGCGAGGCCGAGCTCGGCGAGCTGGACGCCCTTGGCGCCCTCCAGCAGGTCCCAGTGGTACTCGGAGCCGGTGGCGACGTGGCGCAGGAACAGCTCCCACTGAATCTTGAAGCCGTTGTCGAACTCGGCGTTGTCCGGCACCTGCTGCCACTGCGTGCGGAAGGACTCGGTCACCGGGAGGTCGGGGTTCCAGACCGGCTTGGGGGTAGCGGCGCGGTGCTGGAAGCGGCAGTTGCGCAGGCCGGCCACGGCGCTGCCCTCCGTGCCGTCGACCTGGAACTCGACCAGTTCGTCGCGGTCGACGCGCACGGCCCACGAAGAGTTGATCTGGGCGGTGATGCCGCCCTCCAGTTCGAAGATGCCGTACGCGGCGTCGTCGGCGGTCGCCTCGTACGCGCGGCCGTGCTCGTCCACCCGCGAGGGGATGTGGGTGGCGGTGTGCGCGTATACGGAGCGGACGGGGGCGATGACGCTGTCCAGCACGTAGCGCCAGTGCGGGAACATGTCGAGGATCATGCCGCCGCCGTCCTGGGCGCGGTAGTTCCAGGAGGGGCGCTGGGCATCCTGCCAGTCGCCCTCGAAGACCCAGTAGCCGAACTCGCCGCGCACGGACAGGATCCGGCCGAAGAAGCCGCCGTCGACCAGGCGCTTGAGTTTGAGCAGGCCGGGTAGGAAGAGCTTGTCCTGCACGGCGCCGTTGCACACGCCGGCCTCGCGGGCGAGGCGGGCCAGCTCGATCGCCGCGTCGAGGGATTCGGCGGTGGGCTTCTCGGTGTAGATGTGCTTGCCGGCCGCGATGGCCTTGCGGAGGGCCTGCTCGCGGACCTGGGTCAGTTGGGCGTCGAAGTAGATCTCGGCGAGCGGGTGGGCGAGCGCCTCGTCGAGCGAGGTGGTCCAGTGTGTGAGGTCGTGGCGGCCGGCGAGGTCCTTGAGCTTGTGCTCGTTGCGGCCTACCAGGATCGGTTCGGGCCACAGCACCTCGCCGCCTTCGAGGGTGAGGCCGCCCTGCTCGCGGATGGCCAGGATGGAGCGGACGAGGTGCTGCCGGTATCCCATCCGGCCGGTGACACCGTTCATCACGATGCCGATCACTCTGCGGGACATGGGTGGATTCTCCTATTCATAGTGTCGCGGGGGTGCACGCCGCCGGAAGGTGCTTGTCGCTGCCGCGAGGCCAAGCGGGGGCGACAGGTCCGCCCAGGGGACGGGCGGGGATGGAGGTCGCTTGTGGTCGTTCGCGGCAGCCGCCTGTGACTGGTCAGGCGGTGCGGTGGATGTCGTGGGCGGCCACCGGGTGGACGAAGGGCAGTCCGGAGGCGTAGCAGGCGAGTTCGTCGGCCGCGGCGGCTGCCAGCCGGTGCAGTTCGCCGCCGAGGGATCCGGCGGCGTGCGGGGTGAGCAGGACGTTGGGCAGCTCGTAGAGCGGCGAGTCCTCCGGCAGCACCTCGGGGGAGGTGACGTCGAGGACGGCGCTGAGCCGGCCGGAGACCAGCTGCTCGGTGAGCGCGTCCTGGTCGATCAGCGAGCCGCGCGAGGTGTTGATCACGGTGGCGCCGTCTGGCATCAGGGCGAGCCGACGGCGGTCGATCAGGTGCTGGGTGGACGGCAGCTGGGGTGCGTGGATGCTCATCACGTCGCTGAGCGCGCACAGTTCGTTGAGCTCGACCAGGCGGGCGCCGAGCGCGGCGGCCGCCTCGGGCGTGACGTACGGGTCGTGCAGCAGCAGGTGAAGGTCGAACGGCCTGAGCAGTTCGAGGACCCGGCGGCCGATCTGCGACGCTCCTACGATGCCGACCGTGCGGCGGTAGTTGCCGATGGTCGGGTAGGCGGCCCGCCAGTCGTAGGGGGCGCGCAGCTCGCGATAGTCCGCGGCCATCCGCAGCACCTGCTTGTTGGCGAACAGGATGGCGGCGACGGTGTACTCGGCGACCGGCAGGGCGTTGGCCCAGGCGGCGGAGGCGACCTGGATGCCGCGCTGCCAGCACGCGTCGGTGACGTGGTGCTTGACCGAGCCGGCGGCGTGAATGACGGCGCGCAGCTTCGGCGCGCTCGCCAGCACCGCCCCGTCGATGGGCGGGCAGCCCCAGCTGGTGATGAGGACCTCGGTGTCAGCCAGGGCGGCGACGGCCTCGGGGGTGGTGAGGTCGTCCAGGACCAGTGCGGGGTCGAGGTCGGCGAGGCTGGTGAGCCGGTCCAGGGCCCGCTTGTCCAGCAGCTGGGGAGCGAGATCGGGGTGCATGGCCAGCACGGCTCGCGGGCGGCGCCGGCCGGGGTCCGCCGGGTCCGGGGAGCCGACGGCGGCGGTGGGCTGCTGGGGCACTCGGTTCTCCGTTGGGTCTGTGAGGCGCGCGGCGGGGGAGGTCATTTGACGCTGCCCGCGGTCAGGCCGGCCTTCCAGTGCCGCTGGAGGGCGATGAAGGCGACGACGAGCGGGAGTACGGCGAGCAGCGAGCCGGTGACCACCAGTGGATAGAAGTCCGGGAGGCTGTGGGTCTGCGAATTCCACGAGTACAGGCCGAGGCTGACCGGGAAGAGCCTGGTGTCGGAGAGCATCACCAGTGGCAGGACGAAGTTGTTCCAGATGGCGGTGAACTGGAACAGGAACACCGTGACGAATCCAGGTGTCACCATCCGCAGGCCGATCGACCAGAAGGTGCGCAGTTCGCTGGCGCCGTCCATCCGCGCGGCCTCCAGGACCTCGACGGGCACGTAGCCGGAAACGAAGATCCGTGAGAGGTACACGCCGAAGGGGAAGACCAGGCTAGGGATGAACACGGCCCAGAAGGTGTTGACCAGGCCGATCTTGGAGGCGAGCAGGTAGAGCGGCAGGGCGGTCGCGGTAGTGGGGACCAGGACGCCGACCAGCACCAGGCCGAACAGCTTCTCCTTGCCGCGGAAGGCGAAGACCTCGAAGGCGTAGCCCGCGCAGACGCAGATGAAGGCGCAGAGCAGGGCGCCGCCGCCCGCGTAGAGCAGGGAGTTGAGGAACCAGCGGAAGTAGATGCCGCCGTCCTCGGTGGCCAGGGCGTGCAGGTTGTCGCCGAGGTGGAAGTTGCTCAGCGAGAGACTGTTGCCGCCGAGCAGGTCCGGGGTGTTCTTGGCGGAGGCCGTGATCAGCCAGACTAGCGGCAGCAGGGTGTAGAGCGTGACCAGTGCCAGCGAGGCGTTGACCGCACCTTTGGAGAGGGACCAATGCCGGGGCTTCTTGGCGTGCGAGCTCATCAGACGGTCTCCTCCTTCCGGCGTTCGGAGCGGGCACGGGTGGCCCGGGTGACGATGAAGGAGAGCAGCGCCGCGGCGAGGGCGAGCAGCACGGAGGCGGCAGCGGCCAGGCCGTAGTCGTTGCGTTCGAAGGCGGCGGTGTAGGCGTACATGTTGGGAGTCCAGGTCGTGGTGATTCCCGGAGCCGCACCGCGCAGGATCGTCGGTTCGGTGAAGAGCTGGAGCGCGCCGATGATCGTGAACAGGGCGACGATCGTGATCGACGCCTTGATCAGGGGGACCTTGATGCTGAGGGCGGTGCGCAGGGCGCCGGCGCCGTCGACGACGGCGGCCTCCAGCACCTCGCGCGGGATGCCCTGTAGCGCGGCGAAGAAGATGATCATGTTGTAGCCGGTCCACTCCCACAGCGCCATGTTGACCACGGCGGGCAGCGGGTGGCCGAGCACGTCGATCGTCGCGCCGGCGCTGTTCAGGGCGTCGAGCACCGGGCTGATGCCGGGTGTGTAGAGGTACGTCCAGATCAGCGCCGCGATGATGCCGGGGACGGCGTGCGGGAGGAACAGGGCCAGCTGGAAGAAGCGCTTGGCCCGGGCCAGCACCGAGTCCAGCAGCAGCGCCACGGTCAGCGACAGCCCGATCATCAGTGGGATGTACAGCAGGCAGAACTGGGCGACGGTCCAGAAGCCGTCCCGGAAGGCCGCGTCACCGAGAGCCCGGGTGTAGTTTCCCAGACCGGTGAAGACCGTCTGGGCGTCGCCGAAGCCGAGACCGGAGCGGCGCTCGGTGAACAGGCTCAGGAAGACGGCGTACCCGATCGGGGCGAGCAGCGCCGCGGTGAACAGGATGAGGAACGGGACGATCAGTACGGCGGGGGCCCAGTAGGCCCCGCGCCGCCTGATGCCGGCGGCGCGGGAGGAGCCGGTGGTTCTGTTGCTCACGGGGCGACCTTGAGTCCGCGGTTCTTGAGTTCGGCGACGGTGGCCTGCTGGGCGGCGTCGACGCCGGCCTGGATGGTGCCGCCCTGGCCGAGCTTGCCGAAGGCGTCCTTCAGCGAGGTGTTGGTGGCGCCCATGGCCGGGCCCCACTGCCAGTCCGGCTTGATCGACTTGGACGCGTCGGTGAAGACGCTGTAGATGTCCTGGCCGCCGTAGAAGTCGGTGTTGAACGCGGCCTTGGCGACCGGGATCAGGGCCGGGTCGGCCGGGAACAGCGAGGAGGTGCCGGAGGCGATGCGGGACTTGATGCCCTCGGGGGTGGTGGTGGCCCAGGTGGCGAACTCGAGGGCGGCCTTCGCCTTCTTGCTGTCCTTGGAGACGGCGAAGGTGCTGCCGCCGAGCATGCCGCTGGCCGGCTTGCCGTCCCAGGTCGGGATCGGGGCGACGGCCCACTTGCCGGAGGCTTCGGGGCTGGAGGCGAGGGTGGACTTGAGCACGCCGCCGCCCCAGGCCGCGCCGAGGTAGCCGGCGGTCTCGCCCCTCTGCAGCGAGGCGGTCCACTGCTGGCTGAACGACGGCTGGACGCGGACCAGGTCGTCCGAGACGAGCTGCTGCCAGTAGTCGGTGACCCGCTTGGTCGCGGAGCTGTTGATGTCGACGCTCCAGGTGTCCTGGACGCTGGCGAACCAGTGCGCCCCGGCCTGCCAGGCGAACGCCTCGAAGGTGTTCGGGTCGTCGGGGAAGAAGGTGCCGATGCGGGTGTTCGGGTTGGCGGTCTTGAGCTTCTGGGCCGCGGCGCGGTACTCGTCCCAGGTCTTGGGCGGGGCGGTGATGCCGGCCTTCTCGAACAGGTCCTTGCGGTAGAAGAACGCCTGCGGGGCGGCGTCCAGCGGCAGCGCCCAGGTCGCGCCACCGAGGGTGGTGAGCTCCACCGCCTGCGGCAGGTACTTGGCCTTGAGGTTGTTGCCCACGAGCTTGGTGATGTCCTGCACGGCGCCCTGGCTGACGAAGTCCGGCAGCACGGCGTACTCGACGTTGAAGAGATCGGGGGCGTTGCCGGCCTTGGAGGCGTTGGAGATCTTGGCGTAGCCGCCGGCCGGGCCGGACGGTATCTGCTCGAACGCGACCTGGACGTCCTTGTGCGAGGCGTTGAACGCCTTCACGACATCCTGAGTGCCCTTCGCCCAGCCCCAGAAAGTGATGGTGACCGGCTTGCTGGGGGCGGCGTCCTCGGCCGCGCCACCGCTGCCGCACGCGGCCAGCACGGACACGCACATGGCGGTCGCCGTGGCAGCTACGGCGAGGCGGCCGGCTCTGCGGCGGAGGAAAGTGGGAGAAGTCATGGCTCAGCTCCTGGGTGGGTGAGTAACCCACGGACGTCCGATTGATCCAGAATCGCCTGGATCGTGGCGGTCGGTGGGTGTGGCGCAATCGTGTGGGGTGGTCTCGATCAAAGTCAAGGCAATGGATCGACTGATCAGAGTCGATCTCGCCCTCGGGCGTCGCCCGTAGACGCATGATTCGCTTGTGACCTGCAAGGCCACCGCCCAGTTCGCCGGCCTCCCGGTCAGGTTACAATCCAATCAAGGAGATCATATGATCGTGAGACTCGGCGTCTGATCTGCGTGATCCTGGATTCGGACGCGTCCGTCACTTCAAGGAGGCAACCCTTGCCACTCGCCTACTCCACCCTCGGTATCCCCGGCCGGCCCCTCGCCGAGGCCCTGGGACTGGCGGCCGACAACGGCTGGCAGGGTCTCGAACTGCGCTGCGCCGAAGGAGAACCCGTCCATCCCGGTCTGACCGCTGGGGAGCGCCGCAGCGCGGCCCGGGCGTTCGCCGCGGCCGGGATCACTCCGCTCACCGTGGCCTCGTACGTGGGCGTCGCCCAATCCGGCGAGAACCGAGTCGTGACCGAGGCCCTGCGGACCCATCTGCGGCTCGCGGCCGACCTCGGCGCCCCCTACGTCCGGGTCTTCCCGCGCGGCGACGGACCTGTGGGTGAGAGCGACCTGCGCGCGGCCCGTCGGCTGGCCGCCGTCGCGGACGAGGCCGCTGCCCTCGGCGTCCGGATCCTGGTCGAGACCCATGACTCCCACCGGGGCGGCGGCGAGTTGGCCTGCTTGCTCGAACGGACAGCGAGCCCGGTGGCCGGCGGCCTGTGGGACCTCCTGCACACCCACCTCGCGGGCGAGTCACCGGCGGACTCCTACGCCGCGCTCTCCCCGCACCTCGGATACGTACAGGTCAAGGACGTGGCCGGCCCGCAAAACACGACCCCGTTGCCCCTCGGCCGAGGCATCCTCCCGATTGCCGAGTGCCTGCGTCTGCTTCCGGCCGACTGCTGGGTCTCCTGGGAGTACGAGGCCCCCTGGTACCCGGCGGCGGCCCCGCTTCCTGACCTGCTGGCCTCCGGCGCGGCCCACCTGGCCGGGCTTCCTCGGGCGTGACCCCGACCAGAGCGGCCGGGACCGCCTCTCGTGCGGCTGCCGGACCTCAGCGGGCCGAGGCGCCGCAGGAGGCGCGCACCTTCAGCGTGGGCAGCAGCTCGATGCGCTGCGCGGGCAGCGCGCTGTCGACGGCCAGGCGCCGCAGCAGCAATTCCATGGCCGTCGCGCCGACCGCCTGCCTGGGCGGCGCGACAGCGGTCAGCGGCGGCGTCGCATGGGCGGCGAACAGGTCATCATAGGAGATCAGCGCCAGGTCCTCGGGGACACGCAGGCCACGGGCCTGCAACAGCGGCGGGAGCTGGATCGCGGCCGTGTCGTTGTGGGCCAGCACGGCGCGCACACCCGTCTCGCCGACAGCGTCGGCGATCGCGTCGGCGACGCGATCCGGATCCGGGGGCGCGAACACGCCGTTGGAACGGTGCATGTCGATGACCGGCTGCGGGGCCAGCCCGAACAGGCGGACACCGTCGGCATAGCCCGCCCGGATCTCGTGCGCCGTCCACGTGTCGTCGCGGGCGGCGAGCAGCACGGAGGTGTGGCCCAGCCCGGCCAGGTGACGCAGGGCGAGCAACACGCCGTGGCGGTGATCGGAGGCAACGGAGTCCAGGTCGGCACCCAAGGTGCCGAGGGCGGCCCGGCGCTCGACCAGGACAGTGGAGACGGGCAGGTGGGCGAGCCAGTCGTTGTCCTCCGCGGAGATGCCCGGTTTCCACGTGGGGGTGAGCATCAGGCCGTCCACCGGGGCCTCGAGCAGTCGCTCGACCTGTGTCCGGTCGTCGCCCACCCCGTACGGTGCTACTGCGAGCGACAGGCGGGCACCCGCGGCGGCTGCGGCCGCGCGGGCGCCATCGATCACGTCGTCGAAATACGAGCCGATGGTGGGCACCAACATGCCGATCACCCGGCCGCGGCCCGAAGGGGCCGCGCTCTCCTGCCCCGGCACAGGGGTGTCGGGCAGCGAAACCGCACCGTGGGAGCGTTGCAGCCGCCCGCTGTCGGCCAGGGCAGCCACATCACGCCGCACCGTGACGGCCGGGATCCCAAGGCGTTCGGCCAAATCCACGACGCGGATGGTGCCGACCTCGCCCATGACCCTGAGGATGCGGATACGGCGTTCCTCTGCAGAGAGAGCCATGGCTACCCCTTCTACCGTTCATGACTACCAATGTTCGATCAAATCATATCGCTCGGTCATATCTGATCGAAGCGTGCGGTGGCGCGGGTGCTGACTGGACATCGTTCAGCAGCGGGTGCCGCCGATCCACCAAGGCTCCCGCAAGGCGACTCCAGACCGGTTACCCGGACGCTGCAGGGCGGCGCGTGACCGTGGACACGGGCTGATCGAGCGGCCGACCCAGCGTCTGATCTCAGTCGGATGAGGGCCGCCGAGAGAGGTCGAGGCCGCCCGACGGCCGCTGTTGCCCCGCGCCCGCGATGGGGCGGCCGGCCGGTGTCCATCCCGTCAGGACGAAGCGGCTGTGGTGGGTCGCAGGTGTCCGGTACTCGTGTTCTGGTCGGGCCGCGATAGGCGGGGCTGGACAGGCGGGCGGGCTGGGAGCTGAACGTTCTGCGGCCTGGCGTGGATGCCGAGGGCGCGCAAGACGTGCAGGCGCCCAGCGCCGGTGCCCGGAGGTCGACACGTGCGACGGGGCATGCGCGGGCTACGCTTGGGCGCGATCAAATTGTCGATCATTTAATCAAATTGTGCGTGCCCGTTGACGTTCGATCGGGGCGGCGCTTACCTTCGCTGCCACCTGGACCCGAGAGGCTCTCCGTCCAGATGTCGCCGCACCCATTTCTTCCCCCGTCCGTGGTGCCCGCGACCCTCGCCGCCCGGAGGCCCCGATGAATTCCCACTCCGACGCCGCCCTCCCGATGCTCTCCCGCCGCCGACTGCTTCAGGCCGCTGGCGCAACAGCGGCCGTGACCGTGGCCGCCCAGTTGAGACTCACCGCCACGCCCGCGCGGGCCGCCGACGCCTACGACACCCTCCGCGGGCGCTGGCACGACCTTCTCACCGGCAGCGGCTTCGATCCCACCGCACAGCCGTACGCCGGCACCCTCGCCGGTCTCGGCGGCCGCGCCCGGGACCAGCTGAGCACCTTCGCCCCCACCTCCTCCTCGCTCTGGCCCGACCTCCCGCTCGGTACCGCATCCGCCAACATCACCAGCAGCTACAAGCGCCTGCGCATCATGGCCATGGCCTGGGCCCAGCCCGGCACCGGCCTCACCGGCGACGCCGCCACCGCCAGCGCCGTCATCACCGGCCTGGACCAGCTCCACGCGACCGCCTACACCCCCACCGCCGTCAACTACAACAACTGGTGGGACTGGCAGATCGGCAGCCCCCGGGCCCTCCTCGACGTCTGCGTCCTGATGTACGCGCAGCTCACCGCCACCCAGCTGGCCGGCTACCTGTCCGCCGTCGACCACAGCGTGCCGGACTCCACGGTCGCCGCCTACACCGGTCGGAGCACCGGCGCCAACCGCGTCGACCTCTGTCGCGTCCTCGCGCTGCGGGGCGTGCTCGGCAAGAGCACCGACAAGCTGGCCACCGCTTCCAACGCGCTCACTCCCGTCTTCCCGTATGTCCTCACGGGCGACGGCCTGTACGCGGACGGCAGCTTCGTCCAGCACACGTGGGTGCCGTACACCGGCTCGTACGGGAGCGTGCTGCTCGACGGGCTGAGCAAGCTGCTGAGCCTGCTGGCGGGCACGGAGTGGCAGGTCAACACTCCGCAGCTGCCCAATCTGTTCACCGCCGTGACCAACGCGTTCGCGCCGTTCGTGTTCAACGGCCTGGTGATGGACGGCGTCAGCGGACGGTCCGTCAGCCGCGGCCTTGAGACCAAGGACCTACTGCACCTCCAGCAGAACGACCACACCCGTGGTCACGGCATCATCGGCGACATCCTCCGGCTCGCGGCCTCCGGCGCCGCCCCGGCTGACCAGTCCGCCACCTGGAAGGCGGCCGTCAAGGGCTGGATCAGCCGCGACTACTACAGCCCCTACCTCTCCGACGGCTACATCGAGGTCCCCGAACTGGCCCGCGCTGAGGCGCTGCTCAAGGACTCCACCGTGCCGGCCGCCCCGGAACCCCTCGGCACTCAGATCTTCGCCATGGACCGCGCCGTGGTCCGCCGCGCCAGGTGGACGGCCGCGCTCAGCGTCTGCTCGGCCCGCACCACCTTCTACGAGAACGGCAACAAGGAGAACGTCCGAGGCTGGCACACCAACAGCGGCATGCTCTACTGGTGGGGCGACACCTACGGCAACGGCCAGTACTCCGACAACTACTGGCCCACCGTTAACCCCTACCGTCTGCCCGGCACCACCGTCTCCACCAAGCCACTGGCCGACGCCGCCGGCGGCGCATGGGGCGCGCCCCGACCCGACAACACCTGGGCCGGAGGCGCCACCGACGGCATGTACGCCGCCTACGGCCAGGACGTGCGCAGCCTGACCTCGACGCTCAGCGGCCGCAAGTCCTGGTTCCTGCTCGACGACTCGATCGTCTGCCTCGGCGCGGGCATCACCTGCACCGACGGCGTCCCCGTCGAAACGATCATCGACAACCGCAACCTCGGAACCCAAGGCACCAGCACTCTCACCGTCGACGGCGCCGACCAGCCCACCACCCTCGGCTGGTCTGGTCAGTTCAATGGCGCGCGGTCGATCGGCATCGCCGGATTCGGCGGATACGTGTTCCCGGGCGGAGCGACGGTCCACGCCGTGCGCGAGGCCCGGACCGGCAGTTGGCACGACATCAACGGCGGCAGCACCACCGAGCAGCTGACGCGCCGCTACCTCACCCTGTGGATCGACCACGGAACCGACCCGACCGCCGCAGCCTACAGCTACCTGATCATGCCCGGCGCGAGCGCGTCGACCGCAGCGGCCCGGGCCGCCAACCCTACCGTTACCGTTGTGGCCAACTCCGCCTCTGCCCAGGCGATCCACGACACCGCCTCGGGTGTCACGGCAGCGAACTTCTTCGCGGCGGGCGAGGCCGGGCCGATCACGGCCTCCGCTGCCTGCTCGGTCCTGCTTCGCGAGAAGAACGGCACCATGACCGTCACGGTCTCCGACCCCTCTCGGACATCCGCCACCGTCCAGGTGACGATCGCCAAGAACGGCTACCACAGCGCGGACCCCTCAGCCGGCGTCAGCATCCTCACCCTCGGCGGCGCGATCTCCCTCCTCGTCGAAACCGGCGGCACCCAGGGCGCGGGACGGACCGTCACCCTACACACCATCGGCACCGCTCCCGCCACGGCCGCCGCCACCACCCTCGCCCCCACACAGGACACCTACCTGCGCGACGGCATCTACGCCAATACCAACTACGGCACCGAGAAGACACTCACCGTCAAGAACGCCACCCCGAGCAACAGCGGCTACAGCCGCCGCGCCCTGCTTGACTTCGACACCTCGTCCGTGACCGGCACCGTCCAGCGGGCTGTGCTCTGGACGTATGGCCGGGTTGCCGACTCGGCCGGCACCCTCGCCACCCTCCAGGCGTTCGCCACCGACGGCACAGCCTGGATTGAGACGGCCGCCACCTGGAACCGTTCACCCGCGCCCGGCACAGCCCATGGGACGGGACAGATCTCCACGACCGCCGACTGGATCCCGCTCGACGTCACCGACGCCCTCAACGGCGTACGCGGCACCATCTCCCTCGCCATCTGGCAGCCGTCGGGCGCGGCCAGCCTCGGGGTCTACCTCCATAGCCGTGAGAACGACTACTTCCCACCGTTCCTGCAACTCATCAGCACCTGACCCGCGGTGCAGCGAGCCCGGTCGGTTAGAACCGCTGTCGTACCCATCGCCGTGAGCGCGTATCCGACGGCGTCGACTCGATCGATCGGGTGACCTGCGGGTTGCCCGCCCATGAGACAGGGGCCTGGTGGACTTCTCCGAGGGCCGACATGGTCCGCCCCTGATCCGATGGTTCTGCGCTCGCGTGCCCCGGGTCGAAGGGCAGCTGCGAACTGCCAGCTGCTGTCGAGACCGGAAGCCACCGAGTGGGCCGCTTCCTCGGGTGGGTTTGTCATGTCGAAGGGGGTCCTGGCCGGGGGATGACGAGGGGGACAACGGAGCCGGTACGGGCGGCGAGCTCGGCACGGAGTGCCTCGTTGTGGTGGTGGAGGGCGGCGATGGCGGTCGCGGCGGCGTGGAGTCTGGTTTCCAGCAGGGTGCACTGCTGGGTCTTGTCCGCGAGCTTCTTGCGGAGGCGGCTGATCTCGGCGTCGCGGCGCGTCTCGCCGGCGGTGGTCTTGCCGTGCTCGGCGATGCGGGCGTCCCATTCGGCGAGGATGGGCTGGGCGCGGTTCATGGTGGCCCGGCTGACCTGGGCTTCGCGCCAGAGGTTCTCTTTCGTCAGCCGTCCGTCGGTGCGCTGCGGCTTGCCGGAGAAGAGCCGCAGCATCGCCGCGCGCAGGGCCTTGGCGGTTTCTGCCGAGACGCCGTCTTCGGTGACGCGGGGGCGGTGGGTCATGGGGCGGTGCCTCGGATCGAGTTCAGGACGGCTCCGGCGCGCTCGGCTTCCCTGGTGATGAGGGCCTTGCGGCAGGCGGGGAGGCCGGGGGTCTGGAGTAGGTTGAGCTGGGTGCGGTGGTGCGCGTCGTAGAACGGGATGTGCTCGGTGCCGATTACGCTGTTGGGGCAGCGGTCGGGGCGGCAGCGGTCCTCCAGTGGGCCGGTGTGCCCTTCGGGGACGATCGCGTTGTCCAGGCATACGGCCCCGGCCGGGTTGCGCTCGTCGAAGAGACAGTTGTTGAGCGCGCCGAAGCGGATCGTGATCCGTGCCTTGCGGAGCAGGTCGTCCTCGACGCGGGCGTCTCCGTGGCGGGCCTTGACCGTGGCCATGATCTGGTCGAATGCGCCCTTGAGGCGTTCGGCTCCGGGACCGAATCCGATCTCCTCGCCTCTGCCGTGGACCTGGTACAGGTCCTTGAGCCGGCGGAACCGGGCAGCATGGACGGCGTCGTCCAGGTGTTTGGCCCATGAGGCGTCGGGCGCCGCGTAGCTGCGGGTGGACCGGTTGGCCAGGGCGCGGGTGGCGATGTGCTTGAGCTGCATACCCAGCGCGATCTCGGAGCCGGCGAACTGGTCGGTGAGCATCGCCATCGTTCTGCGGAACATATGGGGCCGGACCTTGCCCTTGGGGATCAGCTCCAGCCCGGACCAGGCCCGGCCGGCGTTGACGAAGGCGATGAACGAGTCCACCATGTCGCCGCCGTCGAGTTCCTCGTTGACCGCCCCTGGCTGCAGGGGTGCGAAGACCCGCGAGGGGTGAGGGGACACCGCTTCGGCGACAGCGATGGCCTCGGCGACCGGCTCACTGATCCACCAGTGCTTTCGCGGGCGCGCCTGGTGGCCTTTGACGAGGGTGGAGGCGATGGCCGGCGCGTTGAAGTGCTCGACCACGCTGCCGCGGGCGATCTCCTGCAACTCGGAGTCCCGCATCATTGATAGGGCAGCTACCAGCACGAACGAGGCGTTACGCAGGATGGTCGCCAGCCGGGACAGTTCATACAGGTCAAACCCCGGGTGCCAGGGACCGGTGCTGCCGTCCGGGCGAGTCACCTCAGTCAGCTCCACGGGCAGCCCGTAGGCGTAGCGGCCTTCTGCTACCGCCCGGAGCACCTTGGCCCGCCGCCTTCGGCTGGCTGCCGAGCTCCGACCGAACAGCGAGCCGTGGTGCCGGTCCTCTACGCCCAGCAGCAGCATCAGCATCCCCCAGTAGACCTCGGGGGCTGATCTTCGGGCCACTGCGGGTCGTAGTGGCAGGGCACCTTGTTCGCAGGGTCGGCCAACCACGCGTCCACTTCCGCATCCTTCCCCGCGGCCGACGGCCCTGCGGCGGTGCGCAGCTGTTCGGCCTGGCGCAGAGCGCGGAAGATGTCCGGGGCGAAGGTGTGGATGTACGTCCACGCCGCGCGGACGAGCGGGAACCAGATCTCGGGCGGGATCGCCTTCGTGGACAGCGTCCCGTCGCGCACATCCTTGGCGACCTGCGCTGCGAGCTTCCCCGGCCAGGGGTTGCCCGCCGGCCAGCCGCAGCTGAGTGCCGGGGCGAATGCCGCCATCTTCTGCACGAAGGCGACATGCCGGGTAAGGGTTGGGGGCTCGACGTCAGACTTGAGGGCCTTGATACGCCGCCGGAGGTCGGCCTCGCTCCAGTACGCCGGATCACCGGGGAGACCGTCTTTGCGGGCCCATTCGATCAGGCCGCGAAGGCAGCTCATGTTCAAGTTGATGGTGCCGATGTCCCAGGGGTCGAAGCCGAAGTGGAGTCCTGACGCCTGCAGCTGCTCGTGTTGGGGATTCGCCAGGATCATCACGACTTCACGGGCGAGGAGGTTCCAACGTGGCTCTGCCAGATCCCCGGCCAGACGGATCTTCCACCAGGACGGGTGACGGTTGGCGGGCTTACGCACCACGCCGTTGAAGTCCAGGACCTCGGTGTCGCCGAACAACGGGACCCGGGCTTCGGGCCGGCATGCCTGCGGAAGGAGAGGGCGGCTCTGGACGATCGGCTCGTCCGCGCGGAACAGGGACTGCGGGCGGCCGCCGGGATTCGCAATGATCATGCGTCGAACTCCACGTGTGCAGACAGGGGGAGGTCCAGTGAGACGTCCCCGGCGTCGATGTGCTTCTGCGCGAGGGCCTTCTCCTCCTCGGTGCGCTCATCCAGAGCGGCGCGGAGGTTGACGTACGACTGGCCCCACAGCCGAGTGAATGTCTTCGGGTCAAGCCGCCGCCGTACCCTCTCCAGGTGCTGGGCGAACAGCAGCAGCTGCGGCAGCTGGCTGGGCAGCACCCACGCGTTACGGCATTCAAGGCAGCGCAGTGGCGCGACGGCGCACAGTTCCCCCGGCGGGCTGAAGGGCGAGTCCCAGGGGTTCTTGCAGTGCGAGACTCCCATGTCGAGCTCGCCCTGGACGATCCCGTCCGCTTGCTCCTTGTCCAGCCCCAGTTCCTGCAGCCGCTCGCTGTTCTCGGCGACCTCGGCCGCGTCGGACGAGATCACGGTCGGCCCGTGGACGGCCTGCTGGAACCAGTGGTCCTGGGCCGTGGTGATCACCTTGCCGGACAGGATCCGCAGCGTGGTGCCCTGGGCGTAGTGCCCGGCGAAGGTCTCCTCCAGATGGTCGTCGGCGGCGACGCTGATCCGGCCGCCGGAGACGATGGCCTTCTCGACCTTGGTGGATTTCCGTAGCCGACCGATGTGGGCCTCGCCGTCGACCGTGACGGCGACCGAGGCCAGCCAGTCGGTGAACCGGTGGCCTTGCATGTTGGAATCCCAGCGGCCGAAGCGCAGCTCGTAGTACACCAGCGAGGGACGGACGAACAAGGTGTCGGTCACGTCCGGGCACCGCTCACGGACCCTCTCCGTCACGGCCAGCAGCCGGCGCACGATCGCGCTCACCTCGCGGCGGGGCCGGTCAAGCACCTCGCTTGCCGCCGACTCGCCCTCGTCGAAGTCCTGGGATGCGGCGTCGTCACGGAAAGCCCGGTGGCGCACTCGGTGGGCGCGGTTTTTGACCAGAGTCAGGCGTACGCCTTTGGGGAGGAACTCGATGTCCCCCTCGCCGAAGCCCGTGACCTCCTCCGGGGCGTGCCCGGTGGCGTCCATCAGCAGTACCCGGAAGGCATGGAGATCCACGTTGGTGGGGTACAGGCGGGTGATCAGCCGCAAGATCAGGTCCCGTCTGGCTCGCCGCTTCGTGACCGTCCCGTCCGCGTTGATCACCATCTCCCGCAGCTCGTCGGGCCACTGTGACGTCAGCTGCGGCAGCCGGTCCGCGATCTGTCGCGGCTGGATCACTTCCCGGGACAGCCCCCACAGCAGATCCGGCATGTGCAGCCAGTCCCCTTCATCCGGATGCCGGCCCTGAGCCGCCAGTGCCCAGCCGTCGGCGAGCCGCTTCTCCAGGGCGTGCACCGCCGACCATGCGGCCTTGACCAGCGCCCGCTTGTCGGCCCGGCTGAACTCGTCCCGCTCCGACGTCTCACCCCAGGGCGTCAAGGTACGGCCGCGGGCGAACCCGGCGAGCGCCTCATCGACCGTCCGCTCGGGATGGTCATCCCGCCGCACGATCAGGAGCCTCACACCAGACGACATCACCCCGGGCTGACGCGACCCGTCCTTGTAGGCGGTGGGCAAGGTGCGCTCCCACCGAGCCAGCAGGGGCAGCAGATCCGCCGACTCCAGAGACAAAGACGCAGAGGCGTCGTATGCGGCGTCCATTGCTGAGCACACCAGGTCGACCGCGCGCACGTAATCGCGGGACGCCGAGGCCGAGAGATCGGTAGATGCGACGTACTCGGCCCATTCGTCGGCGAGCTGCGCGGCCAGCCGCGAGCAACGGTAGTCCGCCGGGTCGATGTAGTGGAGGCGCTCCCGACCCTGGTCATCGACCGCGACCACACGGACGCCGATCCGGTCGTCCCCGGTAGGCGCCCCCAGCGCCTGACGCAGGAACTCGGTCCGCTCGGCCGACATCGCCCCCCGCTTGCGCGCCATCAGTTCGCCCCCGCCGGCGACTTCTCCAGATGGAAGGCCCTGGCGGCGATCTGCGCGTACGTGGCCTCTTCGTCCGGGTCACCGAGCCACCCGGCGAACGCCGCCTCGTACTCGTGCACCAGATCGTCGGTGTACTCCAGGTACGCGTACGTGGTCTCCGGGCTGGAATGACCGAGTCTGCGGCTCACGATCAGCAGCGGGTTGTAGCGGATGTGTCCGCTTACGTAGGAGCGGTGACGGCGCCGCCGCGCGGCCAGGTCGGGCTCGGCTCCGTCCATCTGCTGCTCGAGGTAGGTAAGGAGCTGCAAGGCGTACGTGTGGCGCAGATCGTGCCAGCGCCACCGCTTGGCGGGCAGCCGTGGCGTGGTCTCATTGGCCAGGGCGACCATCCGGCGCCAGGCTGCATGCCGGTACCGCTTCCAGGAGTCCGCCCCCGGCATCAGACCGCCGCGGCAGAGGAACACCGCCATCGCCTCCAGCCCGAACTCCCCTTCCCAGACCGTGATCCGGCGGAGCTTGGGCGGCATTGCCTGCATGGAAACCACCTGGTGAATACCGTCGATGGTGCCGTGGATCCGGCCCGTCTCCGGCTCGACGCGAGAGACGACGAACAGCTCCCGGTGCCTGCGCTCCAGCCGTCGGGCCGCCGCCGCGGTGAACTCGCGGCGCTCCAGCAGGCAGTAGGTCTCGACCGTCCGCATGGCCTGCTCAGGAACGAAGATCCCGCGTTCCTTGCCATACTTCGCGCATGCTTGGACATTGAACTCGGCCTCGCCCGCGTAGCGGTCCACGCCGATGCCCAGCTCGGGCAGCAGCACCGTGGCCCACTCCTGCCACCGCATACCGGTACACACGGCCAGATCCGCGCCCGCCCGGTCGCGATGCGGGGAACTGCCCCGATAGGACCGGTTGAGCTGCGAATTCGGACGCTGCCCGCCGAGCCCGACATCCCGGAAGTAGCGGTACTGCTCCAGAGAAAGGTGCCGGATGTCCATTCCACGCCGCGTCCGCGGACTCAGCGCATTCCGCCCGCGTGACGCCACCCGCATCGGTCGGCGCCTCAGGTATCGCTGCTCGACCGCGAAGGTGAAGAACTGGTCCAGCACCGACGACTCCTTCGACCACGCCGAGGAGCCGACCGGCTTCTTCTGCGACTGCGTGCGCCACTTCTTGTAGGCCACGATGTCGGCCTCCGTGGCCGTGAGCACGTCCCGCTCACGCTCGGCCTGGTGGCCGCTGAACCGGGCCATGATGCGCCCGTAGTCCTTCAAGGTGCCTTCGGCCAGGTCGGCGTACGACATGCTCCGGCCCCACGAGCACAGCGGCTCCACCGGCATCATCGTCTCGTCGTCCAGATAGATCGGCGTGCCATCCGAGATCCCCTGAAGCTCCAACAGTCTGGCCGCCTCGGCACCCGTCAAGACCGGACCGTCCAAGTACCGACGCACCAACGCCGTGTCAACTGCGAACAACTGCATACTCGTTGCCTCCCGAGACATCTGAGAGACGAGAGATAGCAGTCAGCAGAGAACAGCGCGGACACCCTTCACCGGTACGAGGGACGAGCGATGAGACAGATCTGAAACGCCCCAAGAAACCGAGCGTTGGGTGGTGCCTGCGCAGGCGGCCGCCGCGAGCTGGAGACCGCCCGCGAGTGAGAGGACCAGCAGCCAGATCGGGCCGGGCCCGGCGAACAGGAGCGGGACGCTCATCAGCGGGTACATCGCGAACCCGGCGATCAGGACCCGTCCGGGCCCGAACCGGCGGACGATCCTCGGTGCGGCGAGCGGCCCGGCCAGGCATCCGGCGCCGGACACCCCCATGATCACCCCGAGCCCGGTCGTGCCGGTCTTCACCGTCGTCAGCAAGTGGAAGGCCCAGAAGGTGGAGGTCAGCGCCGAACCGAAGCCAGTGCCGGCGAGGCACAGCACGAGCGGCCTTACGAGGGGGGTGCGGGCCACGTACACCAGGCCCTCCCAGATCTCGACGGACATCCTCCGCCGCGCCCTGGTGGACGGCGGTGCGGGGGCGGTACGGATCCGGGTCGCGCACCAGGCCGAGAGCAGGTAGGAGGCGGAGTCCAGGGCGAAGGCCCGGCCGGCTCCGACGAGGGCGACCACGGCGGTCCCCAGGTAGGTGCCGGCGGTGTCGGCGGCGCCGAACGCGGCCCCGATCCGGGAGTTGGCCTTCTGGAGCAGTCCGGGTTCGACGAGTTGGGGGACGATGGCAATGGCCGCGGCCTGGTGCAGCACCGTCACGGCCCCCAACGCCAGGGCCACGGCGTACAGCACGGGCATGGACAGCGTCCCCAGGACCGCGGCGGCGGGGATGACCGCGACCACCGCGGCCGCCCCGAGATTGGTGACGACGAGCACAGTCCTCTTGTCGTGCCGGTCGATGACCGCCCCGGCTGGCAGCGCAAGCACGAACGTGGGCAGCTGGGCGAGGAAGGCAAGAAGAGCGATCTGGCCCGGGGTGGCCTTGAGGTGGAGGATCGCGAGCGCCGGCAGCGCGACGCCGTGCACTGCCGTTCCGACCAGGCTCGCGCTCTCGCCGGTCAGAAAGGCGCGGAAGGACCGGTGGCCACGCAGGGTCACCTTGGCGGCCAACGGGGTGAGGGCCGCCGGGGGCGTGTTCACCACAGGCCGGTCGCCTTCATCAGCACCGCGGGCGCGGTCAGTTCGGGCGTGGCCGTCGCGGTGACGGAGTCCTGCGGGACCGGGACATCGCAGTTCAGGCGCAGGAGGGACCGGTCGCGCAGGACGTTCTCCCAGGTCTCCCGGATCCGGAGCAGCGGATTGGCCAGTCGGCCCGGCGCGGTGGCGGGGAGGTCTTCGAGGCGGAGGCCGCCGGTAAGGAGCCGGGCGGCGGTCACCGGTCCCACCCCGGCAACCCCGGGAAGGTTGTCGGCCGGGTCCCCGGTCAGGGCCCGGAAGTCGGCCCACTGCGAGGGCGTTACCCCGTACCGGTCGGTGACAGCCCGGGCGGTGATGAACTGGCGGCCGGGCGGGGCCTGGGGGTTGAGGATCTGGATCCGGTCCGCGGTGAGCAGGCTGTAGAGGTCCCGGTCTCCCGAGAGCACCACCACGGCACGGCCGGCGGCGGCCTCCCGGGTGGCGATCGTGGCCAGCACGTCGTCGCCCTCGGCGCCGGGCCATTCCAGCCACCGCACCCCGCTCTGGTCGAGCATCTCCTTCAGCGGCGCCAGGGCCTGGATCGGGCTGTGGTCGGCGTCAGACCGGTTCGCCTTGTACCCGGCATCAACGTGGACCCGGTCGGCTGCGCCGTCCTCGGCGTCGAAGACCACAAAGACCTCATGGCCGGCGCAGTGTTCCCGGTGTGCCTTCCGCAGGAGCGCCACGAACCCAAATGCTCCGGTCACATCGGTGCCGTCCAGAGCCCGAAATCGCTTCGGGAAACCGAAGTGGGCTCGGTAGAGAAGATGGTGGCCGTCGACGAGCAGGAGCGGTGCGGGTGCGGTCATGGCCACGGTGGTGCCTCCAGGCATCCGAGGCGCCAGCGGCCGCGGCGCCCGGGTGCCCCGGGACGGGCAGCCCGCCAGAATATCGGTCCCCGCGCGGAGCCGGGCCGGTGACACGGAGTTCACGTCAGGTCCTCCGCCCGATCGGCGACGGAGCCTCGCTGAGCGGGCACGCTGTCGGCGAAGGCCGCGGCCTGAATCAGGTAGGCGTCACGGAATTCGCCCGTACCGATGCTCTCGTCCATGAGCTCGGCGAACGTCCCGGACTCGGCGACCTGGCCGTCCTTCATGACATGGATGACGTCAGCGTCACGCACCGAATGCAGGCGGTGCGTGATCAGGACAACGGTCTGGCCCGTCGCGGCCACCGCGCGGATCTGGTCGAAGACCCGCTGCTCAGCCACCGCGTCGAGGGCGCTCGTCGGCTCGTCGACCACCAGAATCCCGGCGCGTTTGTACCAGGCCCGGCTGATCCCGACCATCTGCCACTCACCGCCCGATGCCTCCTGCCCGCCCTTGTAACCGCGCCCGAGCAACGTGCCGAGACCACGGCGCAGTCCGGCGATGAACCGGTCGGCGCCGGAGAACTCGGCAGCGTCCTGTACTGCCTGGTCGTCGATGGGCTGAGTGGGCCGGCCGATCCCGATGTTGACCCTGACCGTGAAGGGCCAGCGGAAGAACGACTGCGACATGAGGGCGATGCGGGAGAAGATCTGCTTGCGGTCGGCCTTGGCGGCATCGACATCGTCCCACCAGATAGTGCCGCCACCCACGTCGGGGAGGTGCAGGCCGGCCAGGAGCTTGACCAGCGTGGACTTGCCCGAGCCGTTCGCCCCCACCAGGGCGATCACCTTGCCCATCGGGAACGACAGGGACACCTCGCGCAGGGTCGGCTCCGGCGTCTCGCCGCCGCTGCCAGGGTAGGTGAACGTGACCTTCTCGAAGCGGACTTCCCGAACATCCACGGGGAGGTCCTCCCCGGTCTCCGGGATCGCCCGCGCCTTGGCCTCCGTGCAGAGCCGCTCGAAGTCGGCCACGAAGAGCGACTCCTGGTGAAGGTCGGCCATCTGCACGACGAGGCTGTCCAGGCTCGCGGATCCGGTGCGGATGGCGAGAACCGCGGTGCCGGCGACCGCGAGGTCCATCCGCCCGCTCCACAGGAACAGTCCCAGCGCCCCGTATGTAAGGAGGGTGGCAACGCCGGACGCGCCGTCGGCGATCAGCCCGATCTTCGCCGCGCTGCGGGCCAGGCGGGTCTGCTCGCGCTCGCTCGTCTCGGCCATCTCCCGGAAGTGACTGAGAAGGAAGGGCCCGACCTCGTGGACGCGGACCTCGGCGGCCGCTTCCCGCTGAGTTAGCAGCTGCCCCAGGAGGTGTCCGGCCCGTGCGTGCTGGACGAAGGCGTGGAAGGAGAGGTAGCGCTGCCGGGAGATCGTCAGGGACCTCCACCCGCTGGGCAGGGTCATCAGCACGAGCAGGGGCAGAAGTCCGATGTGCAGCACGGTGATCACGCCGGCCGCCGCGATCAGGGAGATGCCGGAGTTCAACGTGTTGGTGCAGTACCGGATCATGCGCCGGGCGGAGTCGGCCCCGTAACGGGCGGCGTCCAGCAGCCGGTGGAACTCGTCGTCCTCGATCGCCGCGAGCTCCACCCGGTGCACCAGCCCCAGGTACTGCTCGGTGGCGACCCGCTGGACCTTTGGCTCCAGCTCACCAGTTGCGGCCGTGGACGCGGACCTCAGCAGCGAACCGAGCAACGCGGCGACGGCCACGACGATCAGCGCCGGGAACGCACTGGTCAGGCGCTCGTTCGTCCCGCCGCCCGCGAGGATGTGACCCAGGACCGCGTTGACCGCGACCAGCCCAATCGCCTGTACGACCCCGCGGCCCACCTCGGCGCCGAGGACCACCCGCAGCGCGCGGGCGTCAGCGAGATGCGCGAGGCGCAGCCCGGTGCCGACCATCCGGGGTAACCCCTTGGCCATGGTCCACAGGCCCAGCTTCAGCCAGGCACCTTCGTGCTGGTCCCAGCCGACGTCGTACGCCAACTCCCCGCCGAAAAGCAGCCGCTCCGAGTCCGAGACCGTCGACTGTGAGTCCTTGCTGTCCTCGCCGCTCATTCGTCCCCCTTGTTCATGGTTGGTCCGTGGTGGGCAATTCACTGGCCGGGTGCGGCCCGAGGTCAGCCGTCCGGGCAGCTTGGGCCGGTGCCCGCGGTCGTGGGAGCGGCGGGCATGGCGAGGGCGCCGTAGAGCGTGCCCGAGACGTACTGATTGAGGACGGCGTGGGTCAGCGGCCGGCAGTCGGCCGGAGGCCCACCGGGATCTGCCCACACCACCTCGCTGTACTCGCCGGGGGCGCAGTTTCGGGGGTTCCCGGACCAGCGCTGTGCGGCGAAGACCGCGCACAGGCGGCCCGCGCCCTGCTCGCTGCGGTAGTGCAGGAGGCCGCTGAGTTCGACGTCCTGCACCTCCAACCGGATTCCCAAGGTGCGGGAAGCACCTCGGCAGGCGGCTTCGTCCAGCCACTCCGCCGCCTCAAGCCGCCGGCTCACCAGGGCGAGCTGGCCCTGGTCTGGGTGGTGGGCCCGGCGGACCAACGCCACTCGCCCATCCGGACGCAGCGCGAGCAGTACCGCCTTCGTCGCCGGCCGGTATCCAGGCCCGCCCTGTTCGAATCGCGCAGAGGCCGTGCGGGGGTTGGGCGCTGAGGACACTGGGCCTCCCTGGGTGGACGTGGAACCGCGTGGATGGCCGAACAACTTCGTACGGCCGGATGCCGTAACGGACTCGGAAGGGTGAAATTCCCGAACTGATATGCGATCGCAGCGTGCAGGGCGGTCCCTTCGGGGTTGGAGGCGTTTGAACTCACACGTTGGAGTGGACGGAGAATTGAGGGCACCCGATCAGGGTCTTGCGCGGCGGCTGTTCGATGTCCATCGAGGGCTGGCGGACCGGCTGGCACCGATGCCTGGACCGGTTGGCGCACCCTGTGGGGAAGCCCCGGTGATCGGGTACGGCAAGAAGCGGAGCTGCTGGTTTCTGAGCCAGGTCCTCACGCGGTGACCCAGGGCGAGATGAGGGTGAGCGGGTGCTCTGCCGCGGAGTCCATCCGCAGGGTGGCGCCGATGGGCAGGGTGTACTTGCGCGGGGTGTGCCCGTACGGCAGGCCGTGGGCGAGGGGCCAGGCGTACTCGCGGCACAGCTCGTCGACCATGGCGGTGACTGTGATGCCCGCGGTGGCCTCGCAGCCGACGCTCTCCCCGATGATCAGTCCCGCGATTTTGTCGAGGACCCCGACGTCCCGGAGGTGGGTGAAGGTCTGGTCAAGGACGTCGGTGGGCTTGAAGGCGTCCTCGACCGCCAGGATCGCGCCGTCCCATCGGGGCTCCCAGGTGGTGCCGAGCAGGCAGCGCAGCGACGAGAGGCAGCCCGCGACCAGGGGGCCTTCGGCGGAGCCCGGCCGGGTCCAGGTCAGGGAGGCGCCGATCCGGGCGGCGGCGCTCTGGCCGGCGAGCATCGCGGTGAAATGCTCGGCCGTCTCACAGGGCGCGTCCGGGGCCGCGAGGTCCCACATCACCGACGGCCCGTGAAGGGTGACCAGGCCGGTTCGCGAGGTGATCGAGTTGAGGAGGAGGCTGGGATCGCTCACGCCGACGATCAGCTTCGGGTTGGCGGCAATCAACGCGAGGTCGAGTCCGGACAGGAGCCGGTTGGAGTTCCTTCCGCCGCCCGCGCACAACACGGCGGCGATCGAAGGGTCGGCGATCATCTGGTGGAAGTCGTCCAGGAGCTCGTCGGTGGTGCCGGCGCGGTATCCGGACCGCCCGGTGGCATGGGCGCCCACGACGACTTCGAAGCCGAGGCCGGTGAGCGCCTGGACGCCGCGGGAGAAGACGTCCGGCAGGTCGGCGGCCTCCGGGGCGGAGACCGTGACGATGCCGATCCGGTCGCCCTTGGACACGGGCGCAGCGAGCCGGGGTGTCGTACTCATGGGGAAGGTTCCATTCACTGGTGCTGGATGACTGGGCTGGACCCCCGTCGCAGGCCGGGGCCGATGCGGAGCTGGTCCAGGGGCGGTGAACGCTGAGAGGGGATCGCGAGGCCGAAGGCTTCGTTGACACGGTGCAGGAGCTCACGCAGACCAGCGAGTCCCCACCGCAGGAGAAGAAGACGGTCGTTGCGGCGGCAGGCTCGGCGCCGGTGGCCTGCAGCCACCACCCCCGGACCTCGTTCGGCAGTGCTACGGCCGGGGCTGTTGCGTCCGGCTCGGCGGCCAGCGGGGCTTCGGGGAGGGCCAGGGCGGTGAGCGCGCGCAGGTCCGGTCTGCCGTACCCGGCGAGCGGGAGCGAGGGGTACCGGTGGATACGGGCGGGGACGGCAGTCGAAGCAAGCAGGCCGGCCAGGTACGCGCGCCTCGGTGATCCGGCCGCAGGGGACAGCCACGTGCAGAGCGGGGACAGTTCCCCCCGGTCGGCTCAGCGAGCACCGCGGCCGCGGTCACCCCGGCGAGGGTCAGCGCGGCGGCTTCGACTTCCTCCGGATCCAGGCGCACGCCGCCGAGGTTGAGTTGCCTGTCGATCCGGCCGCCGATCCTGAGCCTCGGGAAGGCATGCACCGTACGGTCGGGCAGGCCCGCGTACACGCCAGCCAGGACCACACCGGCGAGGTGAAGGTGCCCGGGCTGCCCGTCGGGCACGGACTGGTCGTCCTCGCCGAGGAGGAAGTCCTCCACCCCAGACACGGACCGGCCGAACGGCGCGGGCTGGACGTCGGCCATGAGGTGCGGTGCGACGTGGGTGGCGATGGTCGCCTCGGTCGGACCGTAGGCGTTGGCGACCTGGCGCCGGTCGATCCAGTGGCGGATGAGATCCGGTGGTGTGCGCACGTACAGAGCTCCGCCGGCCGTGAGAGTCATGAACTCAGCGAAGAGCGTCACGCAGGGCCTCCTCCAAGACAGGTAGTCGGTCCAGCAGCATCAGATCGGCCTCGTGCCGCGCCCTGGCGTAGGACTCAAGTGCGGCATCGACGATGTCCGGACGCTTCACTGGTGCCGAGAACGGAAACGTCGAGCAGAGCACGGCTGCACAGCCGACACGGAGCGAGGACACGAGGTCGTTCGCGGACGTCTTGGGGTTGGCGTCCCGGTAGGCCAGGGTGAGATCGGTGTATCCGGTGAGCCAGCCCTCCACACCGTTGGCCAGCACGCTGCTGGGGTCGCAGCCCAGACGGGCGATTTCCCAGGCGAGGTACCCGGGTGTGGGCGGTCGGAAGTCCACGAACGCGGCGGCATCGTCGTCCTTGAACAGGACGTTGGGGCCGGACAGGTCGCCGTGCAGGATCTGGACCGTCAGCGGTGGAAGCAAAGCAAGGATGCGCTCGACGCCACCGAAGCGAGCTTGCCGTTCACGCGTCGCCTGCAGCGACCATGCCTCGAACTCCCCGAGCCTGGGCTTGCTCTGGAACGCGCGAATCAGACCCTCATAGCTGTCTCGTGCGGTAGCCACGTCACACACCGCAGCGCCAGATTTCAGGGTGGGTGCGGCGGCGGGGTGAGCGGCGAGCCGACTGTGGAGGCGCCCCAGCGCCGCGCCGCCGGCTGCCCACCGTGCGCCCCTCAGGCCGCCTTCGCCGGTCGCGGTGTGCGGCACGTATGACCACAGGGACAGCGGCAGGGGGCCTTGGGTCGCGATGAGTTCGTGCTCGCGCGTGCGGGTGGCCCGCGCAGTCGCGACACCTCCGTCGGCGCAGTACTCGGACAGTGCGACCGACGCCCGCTCCAGATCCAAGTGCTCCCGAGTGCGGTAGACCTTGGCGAAGTGCCACCGGCCCGCGTGGTCCACGACGGCGAAGTTGTCCGTCGCGGTGCCCTCCGGGATACGCGTGATGTCTACCGGGTGCAGCCCGTACGCGAGTACCAGCGTGTCGGCGACCGCCTTGATCTTTGCCTCCTCCGCGGTGCGGCCGGGCGGGGAAGGCGCGGCGACAGGGTTGGTGGCGGGTTGGTGAGATGCGGTGGACATGGTCTCCTCGTCGAAGCGCAGTGAAGTGCTCAGATGCTGGCGGGCGGCAGGTGGTCGGGTCGATCAGGACGCGGGCACGGACCGCGGCCGCCAGCTGCGGCGTGCCGCACGGGTGCAGCGCGGCGCCGCAAGGTCGCCGGCGGACAGCGCTCCGTCAATGCGGTCATCTGCTTGCGCCACCCTCGTTCGGGTTGTGGCAGTACCCGAGCCCGACCCGGCACCACCACCAGCTGCCGGCGGGGGACCGGCCGGTCGAGCCGACACCGCAGCACCCTGCCGCGTGAATCGGCTGATCGAGGCGCTGAACGTTGCAACCGACACCGGCTTCTCGTAGTGAGGGTGACCGGTTCGGCATCGCACAGGCGGCGCGTAGGGCTGGCCGGCGGGCGGAGCGGCACCAGGTAGGGGTGCTCGTCGCATAGAGTGCGGGCGCGCGGGTGTCCACGTCGTTCGCCAAGAGATGATCTTGGGCGCCTTCGTTTCGTCTCCGCAGGCCCCCTCGGGCCGCACCACCAGGAGGAACCAGTGTCGTCCCCGCAAGTGATCACCCCCGAGGAGATGCTCGCCGACGCGAAGAAGCAGCTGGGCTTCCCGCGTATCGTCGCGATCTGCGGCTCCACACGCTTCATGGCCGAGATGGCCGAGGCCGATGTGCGGGAGACCAAGGCCGGGAGGATTGTCGTCAAGCCGGGTTGCGATCTGAAGTCGCCGCACGAGCTCTGGTCCGATCCTGTCGAGGCTGAGGCGCTGAAGGTTCGACTCGACGAACTGCACCGGTCGAAGATCCTGCTCGCCGACGAAGTACTCGTGGTCGGCGACTACATCGGCGACAGCACCCGGGCCGAGATCGCGTACTCCCGGGCGCTGGGCCGACCCGTGCGATTCACGCACCCCGAGGTCGACCCCGACGCCTGAGGACCCGCCACCGCGCCCTCCGCGGGCACCCTGTTGGGATTGATCACCCAGCGGGTGACGCGGTGGTGAACGGGAGCTCATGCGCCGGCGGAACGCATCGCGGCCGTGATGGCGGCAGCGAGAGGCTGCCGGTGGTCCATCAGGTAGAAGTGGTCGCCCTCGTACATTTCAAGTCCGCGGAAGTGCGTGGTGAACGCTCGCCATGAGAGCAGGCGGTCCTCGCCGGTCAGCTTGTCGCGGCGGCCCCCGAACACCGAGAGCGGAACGGGCAGCGGCTCGGGGGCGTGGGGAGGCGCCCAGGTGTCCAGGAGTTTGAAGTCGCTGCGGAACACAGGGGCGAACGTGGGCCAGACGGCGTCGTTGTCGAGGAGCTGCGGTGTGCTGCCGCCGACGTTCCGCAGCCACGCGCGCAGTTCGTCGTCGGACAGCAGGTGAGGGCGGTCGTCGGTGCCGGCCTCGACTCGCGGGGCGCCGTAGGCGGACACCCCCAGCCAGGTGGGGAGCGGTTCCCCCTCGTCGTGGAGTCGGCGGGTGAGCTGGTAGGCGATGAGGGCGCCCATGCTGTGGCCGAAGAGCGCGAAGGGCCGGTCGAGCAGGGGAGCAATGGCGTTGTGGACGTAGTCGACCAGCCGGTCGCAGTCGTCGATCAGCGGGTGTGCCTGCAAGTGGCCTCGGCCGGGGACCTCCAGGAGGCACAGTTCCCAGTCCTGGGGGAAGTGTTCCGCCCAGCCCCGGTAGAGCAGATGTGAGCCGCCGGCGTGGTGGAACAGGAACAGGCGCGCTGCTGGGTCGCTCAGTGGCTTCGGGCGGATGACCGGGTCGGCCGGCGTATCTCCGACACGCTTCGAGATGACGAAGGCGTGCAGCTCGGCGAGGGTCCTGGCACCGCTGATGACCACGGTGTTCTCCGGGACGTTGAACGCGGTCTCCACGCGGGTGGAGATCTCGAGCATCAGCAGCGAGTCGATCTCAAGCTCGTCGGCGAAGTGCGCCTGGTCGGTGACCTCCTCGGGTTCGATCTCCAGGACGCCGGCTATCAGAGCGCGGAGCTCCTCGATGTTCACGGACGCAGTGGTCATTGGTGTTCCCCTGGCTCCTACGTGGATGGACGACAGGTCGGTGAAGGGGTCAGCAGCAGGGCGGCTGCCGCGTCGTGGTGAGGGCCTCCAGCTGTGGCGAGCACGTTCCCGGTGGTGGCGTCGCTCTCCAGATGGGCAGCCGCGGCAGCGCACTGCAGGACGCCCAGCGCTCCGGACAGCGGGCCCAGCTGGGCCTCCAGGTCGATCCGGCGAGTGGCTGCGAGCAGCTGGCACGCGCCGGCACCCGCCTCGTCGACGAGCCACAGTCCGACGGACTTCTCCTCCGTCACACCGGCGGCGGTCAGCGCCGCAGCGACGTCCTGGGCCCGTGCGTACCCGGCGATCGTGGCGCGCGGCCGCGCGCCACGGGAAGCGGCTACGTCCGCTGACTCAAGGACGATCGCGACCGCCGCGTCGGTGGACTGCTCGCCGAGCAGCCTCGTCGCCACCTCGTTGGCCGGTTCGACTCCGACGACGACGGCTGCTTCGGCGCGCCCGGCCACGACGAGGTTGCGGGCCCAGGCGAGGGCGTCCAGACCGCTCGTGGTGCCGTTGCAGACGGTGAGGTTGGGGCCGCGCAGCCCGTAGCGGATGGCCACCCAGCCGGCGATGACGTTGCTTGATGTCTGGGGCAGGCCCAGGGGGCTGAGGCCCCTGACGCCTTCCCGGGCGATGGTGTCGGTGGCTTCGCAGATGCTGTCCGCATTGCCGAGGTTGGTGCTGACCACGACGGCGGTCGCATTGGCCACGCCCGTGAGCGTGGCGTCCGCGTCGGTCAGACCCGCGTGGCGGAGGGCGAACTCGGCGGCCCGCAGGGCGAGCCGGGACGCGCGGTCCTTGTGGCGCAGCTCGCGTCCGCTGAGTCCGGTGGCCGGGTCGAAGCCGCCCTCGCCGGGCAGCGGTCCGAGGAGGTCGCCGTAGGTCGCGACACCGGGAAGCGCCAGCCCGATGCCCGTGACGACGACCTCCCTGGCGCTCGGGTTACTCATCCGTGCGGTGCTCGTCGTACTCATCGGGCTGCCTCCACGATCGCGACGGCGTTGATCCCTCCGAAGCCGAAGGCGTCGACCTGAGCGATGTTCAGGTCGCCGGTTGCGGGGGAGCCCTGCACCAGGCGCAGTCCCGTGGCCTCGGGGATCGGGTCGGTGAGTCCCAGGACCGGGGGTACGGTCCCTTCCTTCATGGCGAGCACCGCCATCAGGAGGCTGAGGAGTCCCGAACCGCCCAGGGTGTGGCCGGTCATCGCCTTGATGGCGGTCATCCGCGGACCGGTTCCGGCGCCCTGGAAGATACGGCTCAGGACGCTCGACTCCGTCGCGTCGTTGAGGGGGGTGCCGCTGCCGTGCAGCATCACCAGGTCGATGTCCTCCGCCCGTACCCCGGCCCTGCGGTAGGCGTCCTGGACCGCGCGGGTGATGCCGGCGGGGTCGGGCGCGGTGGCGTGGTGGGCGTCGCAGTTCATGGACACACTGCGCACCCGGGCGTGGACGAGCCCTCTCCCGGTGCCGGCGCGCTGGACGACGACGGCTGCCGCGCCCTCGCCCATCAGCATGCCCTTGTGCGAAGCGTCGAAGGGGCGCAGCGCGTCGGGGATGTCGTTCTGCACCCGGTCGAGCGTGCCGAAGCCGCTCTCGGTCACGGCGTCGGTGCCGGCGACGACGACCGTGTCGGCCATGCCTGCCTCGATCATGTCGATGGCCAGGCCGAGCGCGTACAGCGAGGCCGAGCAGGCGTTGGCGAAGGTGTACGTGGCGGACGCCCCGAATTCGGCCCTCAGGGCGGTACCGAAGTGCAGATCCTCAAGAGCGACGTCCGCGCCGTCGCGCCACCACAGCTCGAGGCTGCGCTGCTCGCGCATGGTCGTCCCCACCAGCACGGGAACCTGGGACAGGTCCTCGCCCAGGCCCGCGTCGGCCGCCGCCTGGCGGATGACCGCGGTGAGCCAGCGGGTGGCGCGCCCTGGAAGGTCCCCACCGCCCCCGGTCCGATCGTCGATCTCGTAGGCGTACCCCGCCCGGTACTTGTCCGGGTCGAACGCCTTCAGGGGCTCGCGGCTCTCCTGGCCCGCGCATAACGCGGCGAATATCTCTTCGGGGCTGGCGCCGATGTTCGCGACGGCGGCGATGCCGGTGATGTCCCAGGTCACGACTGTGCCGCCGCCTTCCTCAGCTCGAAGGCGGCGAGCTTGCCGGTCGACGTGGTCGGGAGCGCTTCACGGAACTCCAGACGGGCGGGCCGTTTGTAGGCGGCAAGCCCGCCACGGATCGCGGCGATCACCGCGCGCCGCACCACGGCTTCGTCGGATCCCGGCCGGACCACCAGGTACGCCACGGCCTGCTCCAGGCCATCAGCATCCCGGCCGCCGACCACCGCGCAGTCCTGGACCCCATCAGCGCCACGGATGACGTTCTCGATCTCACCTGGCGCGACCCTGTAGCCGCCCAGATTGAGCAGGTCATCGAAGCGGCAGAGATGAGTGAACGTGCCGTCCGGCGCCCGGCGCACCACGTCGCCGGTGTAGGCGCCGCCGTCGGCGAAGGTGGCCACGGCCGCCTCCGGGCGGCCGATGTAGCCGAGGGCGACGGTCGGGCCGGCGATGTGGAGTCGGCCCTCCTCCCCGTCGGCGACGGTCGTGCCGTCCGCAGCGCGGACGGTCGCGGATATCCCGGGCACCGGCACCCCGAAGGTGCCCGGACGCCATCTTCCCGGCGGGGTGCCCACGACTGTGTAGAGGACCTCGGTGGCGCCGAGACCGTTGAGCAGCTCAGCCTGGAAGGCAGTGCGGATCCGCTCGCTGAGCGGAGCCGGCAGATTCTCGCCCGCCGACACGCACAGCCGCACGGAGTCGACCGCCGCCGTCTCGGATGCGTTGAGCAGCGCGGCGTACAGCCGTGGGACGGAGAACAGCACGGTGGGCTTGTGGTGTTGCAGAGCGACGGTGAGCGAGTGGACGTCGACCGTGCCGCGGATGAGTGCAACGCGGGCGCCGGCCGCCAGAGGGCACAGGACGGAATTGCCGAATCCGTAGCCGAAGGACAGCCGGGCGCTGGAGAGCACAGTGTCCTCGGGAGTCAGCGCCAGTACGGTGCCGATACCGTCGGCCATGGCCGTGATCGCTCCCGCCGAGTGCCGGACTCCCTTGGGCATGCCGGTGCTTCCGGAGGTGTACTGCACGAGCGCCTCACGCCCTGCACTCCAGGCGGCCGGGGGCCCGGCGTCCTGCGGGCGGCGTGCGGAGCCGGGCTCGGCCGTGGCCAGCGCGGCGAGGACGTCCGCGCCGGCGAACTGGGTTGTCGTCCCGAACAACTCCTCCAGGGCGCGTTGCCGCGTGGGGGTTGCGTCGAGGTGCGCCATCGCGGCGGCACAGTTCTCGGCGATGTAGCGGACTTCGTCGTCCGTGAGCATCGGGCTGATCACCACGGGGACGCAGCCGTGCCACCACAGGCCGAGGACAGCGACGACGGTCGCTACGGAGTCCTCGGCGACGAGGAGGCCGCGGGCCCCCTCAGGCACGCCTGCCGCCCTGAGGGCCCCCGCGTACCCACGTGCCGCCTCCAGGAGGGCGGCGTAGGTGATCGCCCCCGCCTGAGGGTCGAGGTAGCTGATCCTTTCGCCCCGGCCGGCGGAGACATGACCCGCCACCAGGTGGTCGAGCAGGTCGACCGCGCGGAGGCTTGCCGCGCGGTCGCTGAGCACGGACACCGCAGCGTCCAGGCTGGTGAGGGCTGCTGCCTCCTCAGCAGCCAGGACTCCGAACTCGCGCTCGATCGCGACCGTGACCGCAACCTTCTCCAGGGAGCTCATCCCGAGTTCCTCATAGAACAGGGCACCGGACTTGATGCCCTCCTTCTCGACTTCGAGAACAGACGCCACGATCTCTCGCAGCCTGTCGAGGACTGTATCGATGGGTTCTTCATCACGCACCGGCTGGGGTCCTTTCCGTATCTTCGTAGCGCGAAGGGAGACCTGACTAAACAGAGAGCGAGAGTGGGCCGGAGGCCTGCTCTCCCGCCCCTGATTCTTTCGCCGGAACGCCGCTTGTTTCCGGTCAGCAATTGAAGAGCGGAATTGAGTGCGGCAGCGCTCGGCAGGAATGCTCAGGATTCCAGGCCGACCTCACACGGGAACAGCACGGAAACGCCCTGGGGCTCCTCCGTGAAGATGACCCTCTTGGAAAGCGCGGACATGAAGCCGAGCTCGAAAATCGTTCCCTTTCCAACGCGGCCGCCGGGGTTGCATACGACCACAGCGTCGGCCCGCCTGAACGCGTCCACGTGCATGTACTTGTGCCGCCACGTGTCGCGCTCGTTCTTCAGACCATCCTGGTAGTCGAAGAGGATGAAGTCGGTACCCACGGTCTCCGGCTTGACCCTCGTGGAAGGAGGGCTCAGCACCTCGGTACCGCTCCCGCGCAGACGGACTATGACGTCCTCGATGTACCCCAGAGACTGCTGGAAGCTGCCGCAGACAACGGCATTCCGGAATTCCCGACGGATCAGGCCTTCCATCATTTCGCTCGACCCACACGCGGCCACGCTGGTTTCCAGGTAGAACTGCTCCAGCTGAGGCCCAACTATGTTGAAGTAGAGGCCGGTGTCGACATAGAGGCTGTTGACCAGAGCCGCCGCTTCCGACTGCGGGAGCTGCTGAAAGACCCCGGTGGCGTGCAGGCGCGTGGTCTTGTTGTCAAGGACCTCGCTGAACTCCGTGAGCCCGACGCAGAACTCGCCCACCCTTTCTGCCAGCACCTCGTGCGCACTACTGCCGTCGAACGCGATCCGCTCCCTTTTGAGAAGTTTCAACTCACCGTCCTGGAGTCGGTAGACGCTCACGCGTTCCGAGTTGAAGTGGACCAGGAGCCTGCCTTCTGCCGCCAATTTACTGCTCTCCTTCTTCTCGTTCCAGCGCGCTCGGATCAAGGACTTTCGCCTATTCAGCTGAGAGGTGGGCAAGCGTTCCGGGTGACGCAACGACTAATCACCCTGTCTACGGAAGGCGTCGAGATACTTCTCGGCAAACTCTTCCTTCCTGTCCCCGTTGTATTGGGTGATGAAACGCGGGTGCTCCAGAGGAACGATCTCCCGGAAAAAGCGCTGGCCCTCGTTCACCTTCGAGAGGTACGCGAAGTTCTCACCAACGCCGATGCAGTAGCACACCGAGGTGTCAATTCCGAATGCCAGCTGGCGTTTCAGGGCGTCCACCATGAAAGACCCCAGAAGTTCCAGAAGCTTCTTGTTCTCGTAGTAGTTGCAGTTGACCTCTTTACCCTTGGAGTTCGTTCTCACCACACCAAGAGGACACACAAAACTCATGACGAAGTCGGCATAGAACTTGCCGCGGCCCCCGTAGCGGCTGATGACGTCGTGCAGAAAGTTGGCGGAACGCCGGCTCACCGCGTAGCCGTCTACATCGACTCCCGTTTCGTCCTCGAGGAGCTTGGCATCTTCGAACGGGACCCCGGTCACCGCCGTTCCGCGTCGGGCCGGCGAGCTCCCCAGTACCAGACGGCGCGGCCTATCGTCGTCGTAGTACTTGTTGTAGAACGCAGTCGTCACCTCCCGGACGCGCTCCTTCTGAGGGCCGCTGAACGGGTTGATGACCGCGAATCCGGGAGGAAGTTCAAGCGTCGTCTCCGCAAGTTCCTCGTTGAACCGCAGGATCCGACCGGCAACAGTCGCTTGCCCGTTCATTGGAGAAGTCCTTCCTTCATGCTGGTCACTCTGAACGTCCGGTCGCGCCCGGCCGTCTGCGATTCATTCTTCCCACAAAGCTGATGGGACGTCGTGACATTGCCGGCCGGAGAGGCGGTGAAACGCTAGGAGGTGACAGCCGACAGGTAAATCTCGGTACTTGTTGGGAACATTTGGATGTTCTTGAATCCGAAACGATCAAGCTCCGTGCCAATCAGATTGGCTGTGTCCATTCCGCGATAGATGTCGACGAAGTCAGTGCCGGGGATGATCAGTCCCGGGACAACGCAGCCCCGCTGAGTATACAGAAATCCGTTGGCCACGGAGACGATAATCACCCCGCCGGGCTTCAGCACTCTGTGCGCTTCTGAGGCCGCTGCGGACGTGTCGAAGAACGACGAGTTATACGTCCTCAAGGACACATAGAGATCGAAATTGTCCTCCGGCAGGACGGACAGATCCTCGGCGCTGGCGATGACCGTTCTCGACGAAGGAATACGTTCGTCTATGTTCGCAAGGCCACGTTCCGCGATGTCGACGAAGGTGATTTGCGGGCAATCTGAAAACAAAGCTGCTGCCTCGTAGCCGGCTCCGACACCGACGTTGAGGATGTTGGCCGCAGACAGAGACCTAGGGGACGACTTCCCGTAAACCGACTTGAAGTCGTCGGTCCACCTCAAGTTGGCGGCACGAGCGTCGTACGCGTAGTCATACGTACCATATTTCGCGTCAAATGCTTCGGACAGTGCGTCGTTTACGACAAGATCAGCTGCCTTGTACTCGATCCCATACCTCTGACAGATCAGAGAAGCGAGCGCTGCCCTCCCCCTGTTCGAATTGACATCGCTCCTGGAAAGCGCGAACCCGCGCGACTGTAGCCGGGTGGAGATTGTTTCACTAATCCGATGCGTGGAGTAGTGGGGGTTACACTCGATATTTTGCTCGCTTGCTGCGTAGAGTTCGCAGTTCTGCTCGAGGATCTCGCGCTGCAGATCATCGGGGAAGCGGTGTACGCGGCCTTGTGCAGTGACGGGATCGTCGTCGAGGTAGCTCGTCAGCGCGGGAGCCGGCAGGCCGATGTAGATCCGGTCGATACGAATGTCCTTCAGGAGCTCGGCGAGCTCGAACGACTGGTCTGTCGACAGGGTGTTGATCGTCAGAAATACGCTGTGTGCGGTGGATGTTCCGAGTTCTTCCATCCTGCGCCGAAGAATGCGATACCAGGATGCGCCGCATACTTCGCCCTCGAAGGCAGAGCAAATTAACTCGTCGCTTTCAGACACGAGCGCAACGCCGACCCGCAGACCCGATTGCGACGCCCTTTGCGCTACGCCGATGGTGTATTTCATCCAATAGGCAGTGTTCGGACTCATCTGGACCTCAATTCTCACATCGCGTGGCACACGCGGGGGGCGTCATTCGTCTTCAGGGCGTGGGCAGGCTGGCTCAGTCCGGGGACTATGGCGCGGACGGTCTCGCCGCGTACGGGTGGCCGCAGCCCGGCGCCGTCACGGCCGGCTCCGGTCCGCTTGGACTGCGGTTGCGCCGCTGAGGTAGGCGGCCGTTTGCTGGGCGAGCGGGACCAGTCCGATGTCGGCTCGCATGCGTTCGGCGGCTTCCCGGTCCTCGATCGGGTAGGGGTGCAGGGTCCGCGGGTTGACCTGGGTGCCGTAGGTCTGCGGAATCGACAGCGCCACATCGCAGGTGTCGGCGACGTACGCGTACAGAATTTCCGGGAGTTCCCCGCTGTCGAGGGCCAGCTTCATCAGGTTGCGGCAGTGGATCTGGAAGCCCGGGTCGTCGCAGGCCAGCAGGATGCGTATGGCGTCGGTGGCCGCCTGAGTGCCGACCAGCCCGGGGGTGGGCCAACCGTGGACGTCGACGATCTCCCGGAGCTGTTCGGCATTGGTCCGCCGGATCTCGCGCAGCTGGACTCTCAGGTGGGCTGCGGGGATCCGGCAGGCGGTTGCGTGAGCGTTCCTCTCCGCGAGTCCCATGGCCTGCAGCAGCGCGCCGGCCTTGCTGCGATTGGCCGTCATCGCCGTCGGCACGAGCCCCGGCATGCCGGACGGCGGAGTGTCGGACGCGGTACCGGCAGCGGCTGTGCTCCCTGTGGAGGGAGTTGTCGTACTCACTCCGCGGCCTGAGGCGCGGCGCTAGCGGGCTTCCCGCCGCGGGGGCGGAAGCGGACGCCTTCCTGGGAGAGGAGGCGGTGGATCATGCCGTACGAGCGTCCCGTCTCGTCGGCGATCTGGCGGATGGCGCCCTGCTGTTCGCCGGTGTAGGCGGCCGCGACCTGCTGGGCGAACACCTTGCGTTCCTTGTCGGACAGACGCGAGTTCTTCTTGTGCCGGGGCAGGCCCAGGGACGGCTTCGCGGGCTCCTTCGTGCGGGTTGTTCTGGTGGCGGTCCGGCGAGTGCGGGTGGCGGGCATGCGGGTGCTCCTGGTCAGAGGCCGGTTTCGGGGGAGACGAGAACGAGGAAGCCGCCCAGGTCATTCAGGTGGTGGAGGAAGGCCTCGTACTCGTCATCGAAGGGGGTGAAGTCGGTGCGGGAGACCGCGATGAGCCCAGCGCACTCACCGCGAGCGATGCGGTCGAGGAGGTGGCTGAGGTAGGGGCGTAGGGCGGGAGCGCTGGCTCCGCCGGTGGTGTCACAGATGGTCAGCCCGATGTGCCAGCCCTGGGATGCGGCGACCTGGAGCGCCTGTGCGGCCCGGGCGGGGTGCGGGGGGCAGGATGAGGGAGGAGCCGGCCTGGACGTAGCGGGCCGGCGCGGGCCAGGCCGGCTCGCCGGACCCTTCAGGGAGGAAGAAGCCCCAGGCGTCTTGGTGAGCGAAGACCGTACCGACCGCGTCCAGACCGCCCAGAGCATCCAGCCGGGCAACGGCCTGACGCGCGTGGCCCAGGTTCACCAGGACGACGTCGATGCCGTCAAGGCGTACCGACCCGGGGCCGGGCAGCGTGAGGGTGTCCGCCAGGAGGGCGGGCCCGCCGTGGGAGACGTTCAACGAGGACTCTCCGAAGGGGATACGGCTACCGGGCGGCGCATCCTGATGCGCGAGCCGCTGGTGGCGATGGGCGCTGCCGTGAAGCCGCGCATGATGTGCGTCTGGGCGCCTGTTGGTGTTCCGGCCGGGGCGAGGGTGGCGCAGTGGTCCGCGAGGGCTCGCAGCAGCGCGCGGGCCTGCATGAGCGTGAGGTAGGTGCCCGGGCACCGGTGCTGTCCCGTGCCGAGTGCGAGGTGCTTGTCGGAGCCGGGCCGCCTCAGGTCGTAGCGGTCGGCGTGCAGACCCCACTTGCTGGGGTCCCGGCCAGCGGAGCCGAGCAGCAGCCACACCCGCTCACCGGCCTCCAGCTGGACACCGTCGAGGTCGACCCTCTCCATGACGAGCCGGCCGAGTGCCTGGATCGGGGCGTCGAGCCGCAGCGCCTCGTGGAAGGCCGCCTCCGCACGGGCGGGCACCGAGCGGAGCTCGGACCACTGCTCGGGGTGACGGGAGAGCTGGACGATCACCTGGGCCAGCCCGAGGACCGTCGAGTCGATCCCGGCGGACACATAGACAGCGGCGAGCGGTATCGCTTCGCGCTCATCGAGTTTCCCGGAGTCGACGGCCTGGAAGATGGTCTCCATCCACGACCCGCCCCGCACGTTGTCGCGGGTGACGGCCGTAGCGAGGAACGACGCCAACGCCCCCGCGGCGGGCGGCCCCAGGGCATCGGAGGCGGCCAGGGTCGTGGTCAACGCCTCCAGCACAGCCGGCTGGGCGTGCGGCGGCAGGCCCATCAGGTCCATCACCGTGCCAGCGGCCATGTCCCGGGCCAGCGCCACAGCATCGAACCCGCCCTCGCAGTGCTCCGAGACCAGCCGCCACGCCCTCACATCGAGGTCCCTCTGCAGGCGGGCGATCGCCCGGGCTCCCAGCCGGTGAGCTAAAACCTGACGCAGCCGTGCGTGCTGCTCACCGTCGAACGGCAGGATCGCCCCGGCCAGGGGCGTTAGGGCTCGCGGCCCCTCGGTACGGAAGACGTCGGCGGCACCCAGGACCGAGGCGATCTCGTGGTGCCCCGGAACCGCCCACACGCCGTGGCGCTCCAGGTAGACCGCGGGACCCATACGGCGCATCGCCTCGTACACCGGGTAGGGGTCCTCAAGGACCCGCTCGTCCAGCAGGTTGAGGCGGGAGGTCGCGGTCGCGGGCATGAGGGTCTCCGGGGCGTCGGTCAAAGAGGTTTCGGGGGTGGCAAGTCGGTGCTGGCGGGGTGGCGGTGGCACCGAGCCTCGGGCGGTCGTCGGGTGCAGCGTCGTGGGTGCCGGTCCCGTGCGGCGGTGTCAGGTCAACCGCACGGGACCGGCGGTCTAGGCGGTGCCCGGCGGTCGGGCGACCTGGTCGACAACCAGCAGCCGGGCCCGGCGCCGGGTCAACCACACGGTGAGAGTTTCGGCCGCCTGGTTCTGGTCGGCCAGCGAGGTGCCGGGGGGCGAGAGGTCGGTGGCTGAGCGGACCACGAGGAGCTGCACCCGTCCGTCCTCGATGTCGCCGCGCAGCCGCGCGAAGCCGGGCCGCTGTTCCAGAGTCCAGCCGCTGGTCGCCACGTCGTGCTGGCGTACGGCTACATGCCGGCAGTACGGTGCGCTCGCGATCTCCAGCCGCTGATGGTCAGCCCATGGGGGGCGCTCGCTGTCCAGGTGGAGGTAGGTGGCCGCCACCGTGTGCCGGGCCAAGAATTCCCGGGTGATCCGCACCGTGTGCTCCAGGGCCCGGATGTACGTGTCCGCGGGGTCAAGGGGGTTGGCCGGCGTGATCTCGTCCAGCCACTGCCGAGCCCCGTCGACCGCCTGGGTCACCTCCGGCGTGAGGAGCGGGAGGACCGCGTCGATGGAGTACAGCACGGTCGCCAACTGACGGCGCAGCTCCACCGCACGCCGCGCCCGAAGGTGGCCCTCGATGTCCTCCGGCCCGGCAGCGCGAGGCCGGGGCGCCGCCGGCCCTACGGTTACAGGCAGCCCGCAGCCTTGAGAGGCGAACGGCCGCACCCCTCCTGCGGCCCGCATCGACTTGTGGTGCGGCCGACGCCGGTGTCCTCCGGTCATCGCGAGCTCCGCACACCGTGCTCCGTCGACTCGGCATCAACGGTGGCCCCGACCGCGCCCCGGAAACCGGAGGTGCCCGCCTGGCCGCCCGCGCGAGCCCCGTGACTGAATGCCGCCATCCGCCCCGCACTACCGGCCCTGGCTATGACCGCCTCACTGGCCTGGTCATGGTGCTGCGGCTCATCGGCGACGGGCTCCGGAAGAAGAAGCCTCGCGGGAAGGTGGAGGACGGCACGGACACCGTCTTGCTGACGGGGGTCGAGCCACGCCTGAAAGCCGCTGCGACGGGCGAGGACACCCACCGCGGCCAGGCCCAGCTGCGCACCGAGCGACGTGAGCAACACCCGCTGCTGCCCAGGCAGCACCGCGGCCGCGTGGGCGTACCCGCCCGGATCCCGCATCGGGCCGACGCTGTCGACGAAGATGTTGATGCCGCCCTGCACAGGCATGCTCCACACCGCCACGGTGCTTGCCGGGCTCGAGTGCCGGCAGCCGTTGTCCACGAGCGCGCCCAGAGCGACGACGGGCGGATCAACCGCCGGACCCTTGACTAGGACGCTGCTCCTGTTGGTGACCTTGACTCGCGTGTAGTCCTGAACACGCGACTGGGCACCGATCAGTACTTCCATGAGGACGGCATCCGGGCGGCGGCTGCTCACTTCCCGCCCCGCCAGGGCCCCGATGATCTGCATCCGCTGGACCAGCAGCGTTACACCGTGATCGACGGCGAAGGCGTGCTGGAGGACTTCCTCGTCACCGGCCCTCCGCAGCAGCTGCACCATCGCGCTCTGCTGCACCGCGGCCTGAGCCGTCAGCGGGGCGAAGAGGGCCTGGATCTGCGCGTTGGCCGACGCCTCGGTCCGGGCCCTGAAGTCGGTGACGAAGTCGGCACTGTGCCGCAGCGCTGCTTGTAGGGAGCGGCCGAAGTCTGTGGTGGCCAGGTTGGGGTGGCGTAAGGCTCCCGCTTGTGCCGGGTTGCCGGAAGGGGCCGCGGTGAGGGAGGGCAGGCGGACGGTGGCGAAGTGGGCCACCTCCTGGTCTCGGGACTCGATCTGCAGGCCGAGAACCGCGTTCTGCTTCCGGGTCTGCTGGAGGTCGGTGTTGGCCCGGACCGCGGCCCTCCGAAAGTGCCAGGCGGTCATGGATGCGACAGCTGCACCCGCAGGCGCCACGGCCAGAATCACGTCGCTCAGGACTGCCATGTCAGCTCCTCACAGATGTTGAAGGGGAAATCGCGGGACCTAGAGCTGGAGGCTGTTTGAAGTAATCCTCGGGGAAGCCGGAGTTCACCTTCTCGCCCCCGTACGCGCGCAGTTGTCTGTAAGCACTTCTTTGGGCTCCAGGGTGGGAACGTGAAGTGGCTCCACGGGGTGTAAGAAGTTGATTTGGCTCCACCCGCTCCTGGTACGC
>NZ_JBHXNP010000026.1:0-88156 GCF_042719495.1 Streptomyces sp. NPDC058525 | reverse complement strand
ATCCAGCCCCAGCCAGGCATAATCCAGCCCCGCCGGCGATTGAGGCGCGGGGTCTGGGGCGGAGCCCCGGTCTTTGAGCCCCGCCGACGATTGAGGCGCGGGGTCTGGGGCGGAGCCCCGGTCTTTGAGCCTCGGCGGCGATTGAGGCGCGAGGGGCCGGGCGCGGAGCCCCCGGCGGCGGCGGCGCGGCCGGAGGCTACGCTCGGGCCGCGGCCTCGTCGGCCAAGGCGGTGAGGTCCGTGATGGACATGGCGCCCGGCGGGAGCCCCTCGCGGGCGAAGATGTTGGCCGCGTGCCGCAGCACGTCGTTCACCGGCGTCGGCACGCCGTGCAGCCGGCCCAGCAGCGAGATCTCCCCGTTGAGGTAGTCGGCCTCGACCGAGCCGGTGCCCCGCGCCAGGCTCTGCCAGGACGAGCCGCCCCGGACACCCGGCGGCTGCTCCACCTTGCCCTCGCGCGCGTCGGACTGCTCCGCGTCCGAGGCGTAGGGGATCCCGGCCGCCCTGAAGGCCGCCTTCGCCTCGCGGACCGCCCGCAGCAGCAGCGCGGCCTTCGCCGGCTCCGGCTCGGGGCCGGTGGTGGCCTGGACCGCGTTGCCCAGGTTCCCCAGCAGCTTCGCGTACTTCCACCGCATCACGTCCTCGGCCACCGGCGCCTCGAAGCCGGCCTTCCCGAGGTCCGCCGCGACCGCCCGCGCCAGCGCGTCCGTACCGCCCGCCGCCAGGCCCACGTGCAGGATCCCGGTCAGCGGCGCGCACAGTGCCGAGACCGCGCCGGGCTCCAGGAAGGTCGAGGGCAGCCAGACGCACACCCCGTACACGCGGGCGAAGCGCCGCAGGGCGAGGCGTTCGCTCTCGACGCCGTTCTGCGCGCACAGCACCGGCAGCCGCTGCGCCGCCGTCCCGCCGCCCGCGACCTCCGCGTCGCCCCACGCGTCGAGCGCGGCGATCGCGTCCTGCGTCTTGACGGCCAGCAGCAGGACGTCGTCGGGGCGCAGTTCGCCCAGTTCGGCCGGTCCGGTGACCACGGGCAGCCGGTGCACGCGGGTGCCGGACGCCGTGGTCAGCCGCAGGCCGTCCGTCCGCAGGGCCTCCGCGTGCGCACCGCGCGCGACGAGGACGACCTCGCCGCCCGCCTCCGCGAGCCGACCGCCGATGGTGGCGCCGACCGCGCCCGCGCCGATGATGATGTAACGCATGCCTCCGAGCCTGGCACATCCCGGCCCCCGCACCACCGTCGGGGCACGGGCAATCGGGAAGCCGGGTCAGGCCGCGGTCAGCTCCACCAGCTTGGCGACGGTGTTCCAGTTGCGGGTGGTGGCGTCGATGCCCTTGACGCGGGCCGGCTTGGCGAGGGCTTCGGCGAGCTTGGAGCGGCCCAGCCCGTTCGGGGCGTAGAGGTAGAGCACGCGGTCGCCGAGCCGGTACTCCTCGGGGAGGTACGCCGCCGGGTCGAGGCCGGCGAAGCGCTCCGGGCCGGGCAGCTCGGAGAAGAAGGTGGCGTGGAGCTGCTTGCCCTCCAGTTCGTCGGCCGGGAAGGGGCAGGCGTCGGCGACGGCCTTCAGGTAGGCCCCGTCCACGACCAGGCACGCGACCCGGAAGCCGAAGTGGGCCTCGATGGCGGCCTCCAACTCCCGGGCTAGCGCACCCGGATCCTGCCGCGTGCTGCTGAAGACGGCGTTGCCGCTCTGCAGGTACGTCTGCACATCGCCGTGGCCGAGCCCCTCCAGGACGGAGCGGAGCTCCGCCATGGGGACCTTCTTGCTCCCGCCGACATTGATCCCGCGCAGCAGCGCCGCGTATTTCCTGTCCATGGGGGCAGCGTAGGCGGGGCCTATGACAGTTCCGCCTCGATGAGGTCGGCGGCCCGGCGTGTGCCGCCCTCGGCGGCCATCCGCGCACGGACCTCCGCGCAGCGGGCGGCGACGGCGGGGTCGCCGACCAGGGCGAGGACCGCCTCGCGCAGGGTGGCGGCGTCGGCCTGGTCGGCCGGGACGTGCCGGGCCACGCCGAGCGAGGCCAGCATGTCGGCGTTGCCGAACTGGTCGACGGCCTGCGGGACGGCGACCATCGGGGTGGCGGTGGCGAGGCCCTCCTGGCTGCCGCCGGCGCCCGCGTGGGTGATGAAGGCGTCGGCCTGGCGCAGGATGTCCAGCTGGGGGACCCAGCGGTGCACCTCGATGTTGGCGGGGACCGTGCCGAGTTCGGCTTCGTCGGTGAACTTGCCGATCTGGAGGACGACGTGCCAGTCGGGCAGGTCGCCGAAGGCCTCGACGCAGGCGCGGTAGAAGGCGGGCTGCTTGGTGAAGGCGGAGCCGAGGGAGACCAGCAGCACCTTGCGGCCGTCGGCCCGCTCGGGGCGCTGCCAGTGTCCCTGGGCCGCCGCACGGTCGCCCTGGCAGGCGCCGACGAAGGTGTACACGGAGGTGTCGACGCGGTCGGCGTTCGGCTGGAGCGCCCGGGGGATCAGGACGAGGCTGCGGCGCGGGCGGCCCTGGAAGCGGTCCACGTCGTCGCCGAGGCCGTTCTCGCCCAGCCAGGCGGCGAACCGGGCGTAGTAGGCCCGTCCGCGCTCCGACGCCTTCAGCCCGGCGAACATCGGCGCGGCCACTTCCTCCTCGTACCCGTCCCAGGCGACCAGGTTCGGGGAGAGGGAGACGGCGGGGACTCCCCAGCGGTGGGCGAGGACGGGCGCGGGGTAGGCGGTGATGTCGTGGAGGACGAGGTCCGGTTCGTCTCCGTCGAAGGCGGCCGCGAGCTGCGGGAGCGCCTGGACGGCGTCGTTCAGGAAGGGTTCGAGGTGGTCGATGAGTTCGGTGCCCCAGGCCTCCGGGTCGTCGTCGGTGGGGAGGGTGGAGTTCCAGATCACCGGGGTGGCGCCGGTCTCGGCGACCTTCTCGGCGAAGGAGGCGGGGACCGCGTAGCTGACTCGGTGGCCCCGGGCGACGAGTTCCCGGATCACTTCGATGCTCGGGTTCACGTGGCCGTGGGCGGCGATGGAGAACATGGCGATGTGGGCGGGCTTGGCTGAGGTCATGGACCGAGCTTAACGAGACGAGACGTCTCGTGCAATCAATAAATCTGGCCCGGACCTACCTCTGGTACCGCGCCAGCACCCTGTTCCCGTCCTCCACCAGGCGTTTCTCCAGCTCGGCCAGGTCGATCGCCCCGCTGTAGAACTCCTGCAGCGCCGGGGTCGCGACCTTGTCCTTCCACTCCGGATAGCCGCGCACCGACTGGGCCGGCGCGGGCCGCAGCCCGGCGGCGAGGGCCGTGCCCGTGGCCCAGCCGAGCTCGGGCGTGCGCAGCGCGGGGTCGGCCAGCGCCCGGGTGCCGGTCGGCAGCATCCAGTCGCCGCGGGCGAGGCGGACCATGTTGGCCGGGCTCAGCAGGAAGTCGACGAAGGCCGCCGCCTCCTTCTTGTACGGGCTGTCCTGCGCGATGGACAGGGTCTGCGGGCTGACCCCCTGCGCCGTGCCGTCGGCCCCGGCCGGGGGCGGCAGCACCTGCCAGGCGAAGCCGGGCGGGGCCTGGCGCACGATCTGCTGGCGGTACGAGAACCCGAGCGGCACCATCGCGTACCGGCCGCCGAAGAAGCCGGGCAGGGTGTCGGAGCCGCCCATCCCGAGGGTGGCCCGGGAGGCGCTGCGGTCGGTCTCGGTCTGGGCCCGGATGGTGGCGGGCACGACCGCGTCGCCCTCGGACCAGCGGATGACGGCCTTCCCGTCCGCGTCGCGGTGGAAGAGCCGGCCGCCCGCGGACAGGCCGAGGTTGAGGGTGGCGGAGACGGGGTCCTTGAGCGGCCAGGCCACCCCGTACCGGCCCTCGGCGGTCAGCTGCCGGGCGGCGGACCGGAACTCCTCCCAGCTCCAGGGGGCTTCGGGGGTGGGGATGCGGACCCCGGAGGCGCGCAGCAGGTCGGTGTTGGCCATCAGGACCCTGGGCTCCTGGAGGAAGGGGACCCCGTACACCCCGCCGCCAGGGCCGAAGGTGACGGTCTCCCAGGAGGCGGCCGGGATGTCGGCCTTGAGCCGCTCGGAGAGCAGGGGCCGCAGGTCGGCGAGGTAGCCGCCGTAGGCGAAGTCGGCGAGGTCGTCGGAGGCGTCGTGGATGACGTCGGGGGCCTCGCCGCCCTCGAAGGAGGTCAGCAGCTGGTCGTGGACGCTGCTCCAGCTGCCCTGTACGTACTGGACCTGCACCTCGGGGTGGGCCGCGTTCCACTCGGCGACCAGGGCCCTGTTGGCGTCGACGGACTCCTTCTGCCAGGCGAGCGACTGGAAGCGCAGCCGCACCACGCCGTCGGAGCCGGCGCGCGGCGCGGAGCACCCGCTGGCCAGGGCGGCCAGCAGTACGAGCACGAGGGCCCAGACCCGGACGCGGGCGAGGCAGGAGGCGGCGGCCCTTGGCCCTCGGCGGCGGGGCATCAGCTCTTCACCGCCCCGGCCAGCATGCCGCCGGTGATCCGCTTCTGGATGACGGAGAAGACCACCAGCGAGGGCAGGGTCGCGAGGAAGGCCGCGGCGGCCAGCGGGCCGAGGTCGGCGGCGCCCTCGGCGCCCAGGAAGTGCGTCAGGACGACCGGCAAGGTCTGCTGCTCCGGGGTCTTGAGGAGGACGAGGGCGAAGAAGAACTCGTTCCAGGCGGTGATGAAGGCGAACAGCGCGGTGGCCACGATCCCCGGCGCCAGCAGGGGCGAGACCACCGAGACGAGGGTGCGCAGCCGCCCGGCCCCGTCCATCGCGGCCGCCTCCTCCAGCTCGGGCGGGACGGCGCGCACGTAGCCGACGAGCATCCACAGCGCGAACGGCAGCGACCAGACGACGTACACGAGGATCAGGCCCGGTACCGAGTTGACGAGGTGGAGGTTCTTCAGCACCAGGAACAGCGGGATGATCACCAGGACGAACGGGAACGCCTGGCTGACCACGACCCAGCCGGTGGCCGCGGCGGCCAGCCTGCCGCGCCTGCGGGCGAGGACGAAGGCCGTCGGGGTGGCCAGGGCCACCGCGAGCACGGCGGCGCAGACCGCGGCGATCAGGCTGTTCAGGGCCGCGTGCGCCAGCGGCTGCTCGGCGAAGGCCTGGCGGAAGTTGCCGAGGGTCGGGTCCCGGGGGATCCAGGTGGGGTGCAGGCTGCCGAGCTCGCGCGCGGGCTTGAAGGCGGTGGAGAGCAGCCACAGGAACGGGAACGCGAGGAAGACGAGGTAGCCGGCGAGCGCTGTGTACTGGGCGGCCCGGGCGGCCCGGGCGGCCCGGGCACCTCGCGCGGCCCGGGGCGGGTCCTGGTGCGGCTGCGTCGCGCGGGTCCCATCAGCTGTCGCCTCCCCGGAGCCGGCCGGCCAGGTACACGGCGAGCAGGACCGAGATCACCGCGACCATCACGCAGCCCATGGCGGCGGCGTACCCGAACTGCCCGTAGCGGAAGGCCTCCTCGTACGCGAAGAGCATCGGCAGCCGGGTGCGGCCGCCGGGCCCGCCGTTGGTCAGTACGTAGACCAGGGCGAAGGAGTTGAAGTTCCAGATCAGGTTGAGCGCGGAGACGGACAGCGCGATCGGCCGGATCGCGGGCCAGGTCACCGACCGGAAGCGGCGCCAGGCCCCGGCGCCGTCGAGGGCGGCGGCCTCGTGGAGTTCGTGCGGGGTGTTCTGCAGGCCGGCGAGCAGGGCGACCGTGGTCTGGGGCATGCCCGCCCAGATGCCCACCACCACGACGGCGGGCAGGGCGGTGGCGAGGCCGCTGAGCCAGTCGGTGTCCCCGGCGAGCCCGAGGCCGGCCAGGGTCTCGTTGAGCACCCCCGCGTCGGGGTGGTAGACGAGCCGCCAGATGATGCCGACCACGACCTCGGGCATGGCCCAGGGGATGATCGCGAGCGAACGGGCCAGCCACCGGAAGCGGAGGTTCTGGTTGAGCAGCAGGGCCAGCCCCAGGGCCAGCAGGAACTGCGGGACGGTGACCCCGACCGCCCACAGCAGGCCGATCCGGAAGGACTCCCAGAACAGCCGGTCGTGGAGCAGGTCCTGGAAGTTGAGCATCCCCACCCACTGGGTGGGCGCGGTGCGGCCGGACTGCGAGTCGGTGAAGGCGAGGGCGATGCCGTAGAGCAGCGGGCCGACGCTGAGCAGCAGGATCGGAATGAGCGCGGGCAAGACCAGGAACCAGGCCCCGTGGTCGGCGCGGCGGCCCTTGTGCGCGGGGGCGGCTGCGGTCACCTTCACCCCTTCCCTCGCCGTCATCGTGCGCAGGGCCTGATGGCGCGTCAAGGCAGCGCACGTCCGGATGGGAGACTTGGCGCATTCACGACGATCCGGATCCGGAGTACGAGATGGACGAGGCGCGGGCCAGGGACGTACTGGCGGCCGCGGGCCTGGGCGGCGAAGGCGCCGCACTGCTGGCCCTGGGCGAGAACGCGGTCTTCGCGACCGGGGAACTGGTGGTGAAGGTGGGCCGCGCGGACGGGGCCCTCGCGGCGCGGGCCGAGCGCGAACTGGCCGTGGCGTACTGGCTGGAACAGGCCGGCGTCCCGGCGGTCCGCGCGGCCGAGCCGACGGCGCGGCTGGTCGCGGGGCATCCCGTGACGCTGTGGCACCGGCTGCCGGAGGCGGTGCGCCCGGCGGGGCCGGAGGACCTCGCGGTACTGCTGCGGCGGATCCACGCCCTGTCCGCGCCGCCGTTCCCGCTGGCCGCGCGGGACCTGCTGGGCGGTGTCGAACGCTGGCTGCGGCTGGCCGGCGACGCGATCGACCCGGCGGACGCGGCGTACCTGCGGGCCCGGCGCGACGCCTACGCGGGCGAGGTGGCCGCACTGGTCCCGCACCTGCCGCGGGGGCCCATTCACGGCGACGCCCTGCCCCGCAACGTGCACGTCGGCCCGGACGGCCCGGTCCTGGTGGACCTGGAGACCGTCTCGGCCGACCTGCGGGAGCACGACCTGGTGGTGATGGCCCTCTCCCTGGACCGGTACGGGCTGCCGGCCGCGTCGTACGAGGCGTTCGTGGCGGCGTACGGCTGGGACGTCCGCGACTGGGCGGGCTGCGCGGTGCTGCGCGGGGCCCGCGAGACGGCCAGCTGCGCCTGGGTCTCCCAGCACGCACCGACCAACCCGAAGGCACTGGCCGAGTTCCGCCGCCGGGTGGCCTCCCTGCGCGAGGACGCGCCGGAGGTGCGCTGGCACCCGTTCTGAGCCGTCGCCGCCGGCCCGTCCGTCCGTGCGTCAGTCCGTCCGTGCGTCAGTCCGTCGGGCCGGCCGTTTCGGCGACCGCCAGGGCGAAGGCCTCCGCCTGGGTGGAGGGGCGCGTGCGGTGGCGGATGAGGCCCAGTTCGGAGTCGGGCAGGCCCTGCACCGGGACGAAGGTGAGGGAGTCGCGGCGGCCGTGGTAGTCGGCCGTGGACCGGCACAGCAGCATGGCGCCGCGGTTGGCCGCCGTCAGACTCAGGCCTTCCTGAAGGGTGTTGACGCTGGGTCCGGCCGGTACGGGGAGCCCGCCCGGGGTCAGGCCGGGGGCTTGGGCCTGCCGCCAGTACTCGGGGGCGCCGCCGTCGATGCCGATGAGCCGGCAATCGGCGAGCTCCTCGGCGGAGAGCGAGTCCCGGGCGGCGAAGGGGTGCCGGACGGACACGGCGAGGGTCTGCGGCTGCCGGGAGAAGACCGGGCCGAGGACGAGGTCGTCCTCGGCCACCGGCAGCAGGACCACCGCGCAGTCCACCTCCTGGCGGCGCAGCGGCCCGAAGGGATCGGAGAGCGGGATCTCGACGATGTCGATCGCGCAGTCCGGGTACCGGTCGCCGAACAGGGCGATCGCCCGGCTGAGGTAGTCGTCGACGGTGCCCTGGAAGCCGATGCGCAGCTCCCCGCCCATGCCGCGCGCGGCGGCCCGTGCCTCGTCGACCGTGGCGCGCAGGGCGTCGTACGCGGGGCGCAGGCCCGCGAGGAAGCTCTCGCCCAGCGGGGTCAGGCGCACCCGCCGGCTGGTGCGTTCGACGAGCGGCGCGCCGATGCGGCTCTCCAGGGAGCGCAGCAGCTGGCTGACCCGGCTCTGCGAGACGTACAGCCGCTCGCCGGTCCGTCCGAAGTGCAACTCCTGCGCGAGCACGAGGAACGTCTCCAGCTCGCGTATCTCGACACCGCTCATGGCTTCCTTTCTACACCGCCGCCCCGTTGCGGCCGATCAAGTAGCCCCGCTTATCGAAGGATGAGGGATCGGCCGTTGTTCCCGCAGGTCGGGGCGGGTTGGCTGGTCGCATGGCACAGACTGAGGAAATTGCAGACACCACCGGGGTGCCGGAGCGATCCGCGACCCGCGGCTGGCTCGGCGTCGCGGCGGTCGCGAGCGCGACGTTCACGGTGGTGACGTCGGAGATGCTGCCCGTGGGCCTGCTGACGCCCATCGGGGACGCGCTCAAGGTGAGCGAGGGCACCGCCGGACTGACCCTGACCATCACCGGCCTGGTCGGAGCGGTGTCGGCGCCGCTGCTGACACCGCTGTTGGGGCGGTTCGACCGGCGGGCGGTGCTGTGCGCGCTGATGGCGGTCCTGACGGTGGGCAACCTGCTCGCGGCGTGGACCCCGAACTTCGGGGTGATGGTGGCCGCCCGCGTGCTGGTCGGCATCGGCATGGGCGGCGTCTGGGCGATCGCGGCGGGTCTGGCGGTACGCCTGGTGCCGCCGAAGTCCATCGGCTCCGCCACCTCGTTGATCTTCAGCGGCATCGCGGTGGCCTCGGTGCTCGGCGTTCCCGCGGGCACGTACATCGGCGAACTGGCCGACTGGCGGACCGCGTTCGTCACCGTGGGCGTACTGGCGCTGGTGGTGCTGATCGCCCTGGCGGTGCTGCTGCCGCGGCTGCCCGCGGAGCAGGACGTGCGGCTCAGCGGTGTGATGCGGCTGTTCGGCGAGGCACGGGTACGGACCGGGCTGATCGTGGTGGCACTGCTGGTCACCGGTCACTTCGCCGCCTACACGTACGTACGGCCCGTGCTGGAGGAGGTCTCGGGGGCGAGTGCCGGGATGATCGGCACGCTGCTGCTGGTGTACGGAATCGCGGGCGTGGCGGGCAACTTCGCCGCCGGTGCGGGCGCCGGGCGCTCCCCGCGCTCCACCCTGCTGGTGATCAGCGCCGTACTGGCGGCCACGGTCGCGCTGGTACCGCTGCTCGGCGGCTCGGTCCTGACCGCCGGTGTGCTGCTCGCCGTCTGGGGGCTGTCGTACGGCGGTGTGTCGGTCAGCACCCAGACCTGGCTGCTGGCTGCGGCTCCCGAGGCGCGCGAGGCCGCGTCCTCGCTGTTCGTCGGTGTGTTCAACGGGGCGATCGCGCTCGGTGCGCTGGCCGGCGGGCTGGCCGCGGACGGCGCGGGGGTCACCGCGGTGATGTGGCTGGGCGGCGGGCTCGCCGTCGCGGCCCTCGCGGTGACGGCCCTGGGCAAGGCGCCCTCGTCCGGGCGCCTGTGATGACCGGGCGAACGATGACCCGGCCTCCTGCGTCCCGGCCACCTGCGACCCGGCCCCCTGCGTTCCGGCCACCCATGCCCCGGCCACCGACGCCCCGGCCACCGACGCCCCGGCCGCTGCGCCCGGGCCCCTGAGACCGGCGCGCTCCTGAGACCGGGGCCGCCTCCGAGACCGGGGCCGCCTCCTAGACCGGGGCCCTCCCAGACCGGGGCCCTCCCAGACCGGAGCGCCTCCGACACCGGAGCGCCTCCGACACCGGAGCGCCCCCCAGACCCGCCCGGCGCCCACCCCCGGGCCGTGCCGTCCCGCTCCCCGGGACGGCCGGCCGGGCGCCGGGCCGGCGACCGGCCGCCCCCGCCGTCCGGCCGTTGCGGGACGGCCCCGACGGCGGGGCGGTACGGCTCGGGCGGTACGGGCGGGCCTGCCCGTACCGCCCGTGGCGGTCAGCGCCCGACGCCGTCGAGGAACTCGGTGATCAGCCCGGCCCACTCGGCCGGCCGCTCCGCGGCGATGGCGTGACCGCAGTCCAGCGTCGCCAGCCGGGCCCCCGGGATCCCCTCCGCGAGTTCGCGGGAGTGAACGGGAGTGGTGAGGAGGTCGCCGAGGGGCGAGACGACGAGGACCGGCACCGCGATCCGCGCCAGGTCGGCCCGTACGTCGATGTCGTCGAAGAGGGCCAGCTGCGCGTCGGTGCCCGGCGGCATTCCCGCGGAGAAGAGGGCGAGCTGTTCCTCGACCTCCTCGTGGGAGCGCTCGTCGAGCCAGTCGGCGCCGCCGACCACAAGCGAGAGGTAGGAGGCCAGGACCCGGCTGTCGCCGTCCGGCGCGCCGAGCGCCCGCCAGGTGTCGATCACCAGCTTGAGGCGGGCGTTCGGACGGGCGAATCCCGAGGAAAGAACAAGGGCGGTAACCCGCTCGGGATGACGCACCGCGGCCCGCACGGCCACCGTCGTCCCCATGGAGAATCCGGATATGGCAAAAGAATGTACGCCGGATTGCACGGCGCTTTCCACAATGTGATCGGCGAGCAGGTCGAGTGTCAGCGGGCCGTCCGGGAGAGGGTTATTCCCGGAGCCCGGATAATCCGGGCCGACGACGGTTCGACGGCTCGCCAGACTTTCGAGGACCGGTCCGTAACTGTCCTCGATGTCACTGCCCGCACCATGCGCGAGCAGCAGTCCTGGTCCGCTGCCGCGCACGAGGACGGATTTCTTGGAAGGGATCAGAGAGGTCATGGCGGAGATGTTAGCGAGAGCTCGTGAAAATCCCTGACCAATATCGCGCGGATCACATATTCCCACTCCTGACTACCTGATCGAGTAGTCCTTCTCCACTCATACGAGTAGTGGTGAAGCGGATTGGGGGAAACGTAGGCTCCTGAGCATCGGACGGCAAACATTCCGGCTGTCCGAATTAGCGAAGGAAGGCCGATGCTCGCAACACGCCAGCTCCCTCTGTCCGCCTACCAGCTGGACATTTGGGCTGCCGAGTCCACCGCGCCGGGTGACCCCCAGTTCAACGTGGTCATTCAGGAGCGGTTGGCCGGCGATGTCGACGTGGACAGCTTGAAGGAATCGCTCGAGGAGGTCCTGCGCGGCAACGACGCGTTCTCGCTGCGCTTCGACGAACACGACGGGATCCCCTGCCAGTGGGTGGCCGGGGCCGATGAGCAGGAGGAGGCCGGCCCCTGGGTCCAGTACGTCGACTTCTCCGGCGCGGCCGACCCCGCGGCGGCCTGCGCGGCGTGGCGGGAGTACTCCTTCACGCACCCCTTCACCCTGCGGCGTTCGCGTTTGTTCACGGCCGCAGTGCTGCGCGAGAGTGCCTCGGTCGTCCATGTGCACCTCAATGCCCACCACCTGATCGCCGACGCCTGGGCGCTGAACCAGGTCAGCCGTCAGCTGTGGGAGCGCCACGGCGACCGGGTGGCCTCCGCCATGGCCGCCGGGACCGGGGCCGCGCCCGTGGACCGTCCTGCCCTCCCGTCCGTCACCGCGCTGGTCGGGGCGGACTCCGCCTACCGCGCGTCCGGGGCCTTCGAGGAGGACCGGGCGTACTTCCGCGACGCGCTGAAGGGCGTGCAGCCCGCCCTGTTCACCCGGGCCACGGTGGCTCCGGCGGACGGTGCCCGGCGCCGGGCCCGGCACACCTTCACCGTCGAGGCCGACCTGGTGCGCCGCATCCGCGGCGCCGGCAGCTCGCCGTTCTCGTTCCTCGCGGCCGCCTTCGCCGCCTACTTCTCCCGTGTGCACCGCAGCGAGGAGCTGGTGCTCGGCGTCCCGTTCCGCAACCGGCGCTCGGACGCCGACCTCGAGACGGTCGGTCAGCTGGCCAACAACCTCCCGCTGCGCGTGCCCGTCGGCCCCGAGGCCACCCTGCACGAGCTGGCCGCCTCGGTCCGCCGCAGCACGGACGCGCTGCGCGACCACGAGCGGCTCGCCCTCGGCGACGTGCTGCGCGACCTGCCGGCCGTCGGCGCGGGCTCCCGCCGGCTCTTCGACATCACCCTCTCCTACCTGCGCCACCCCCGGCCCGCGCCGCTCCCGGGCACCTCGCTGGAGTCCGTCGTCCTGGCGCCCGTCCACCACCAGGACGCGCTGTCCGTGATGGTGCACGCTTTCGAGGACGACGCCGACCTGCGGGTCGATCTCGACTACGCCGTCGACGTGTTCGACGAGGACTACCCGATCGCCTCGGTCGCGGGCCACCTGCTGCGCCTGATCGCCGCCGGGGCGGCCGAGCCCGGCCGGGCCGCGGCGACGCTGGCCGTGCTGGACGAGGCCGAGCTGAAGGACCTCACGGTGCTGCTGCAGGGGCCCGAGGTCCCGTACGCCGACGACCGGACCGTGCACGGCCTGATCGCCGAGCAGGCCGCCCGCACCCCGGACCGGACCGCGGTGACCGGCGCGGACGGCGCCCCGCCGCTGACCTACGCGCAGCTCGACACCCGTTCCAACCAGGTGGCGCACGCCCTGCGCGCCCGGGGCGTGGGCACCGGCGACCGGGTGGCCGTCCTGATGGACCGCTCCCCGCAGCTGATCGTCGCCCTGCTCGGTGTCCTCAAGTCCGGCGGCGCCTACGTACCCGTGGACCCGGGCTATCCCGCGGAGCGCATCGGATTCCTGCTCCAGGACAGCCGGGCCAAGGTGGTGCTGACCGACGGCGGGACCCCGGTCGAGGACCAGGACGTACCGGTCCTGCGCACCGACGAGCTGCTGACCGGCCCGGGCGGGCCGCTGGAGGACCCGGCCGGCCCGCGCGACCTCGCGTACGTGATCTACACCTCGGGCTCGACCGGCCGGCCCAAGGGCGTCATGGTCGAGCACCACTCGGTGGTCAACCGGCTCGCCTGGATGCAGAAGGCCTACCCGGTCGGCGAGGGCGACGTCCTGCTCCAGAAGACGCCGATCTCCTTCGACGTCTCCGTGTGGGAGCTCTTCTGGTGGGCGATCGAGGGCGCGGGCCTCGCCCTGCTGCCCGTCGGCGGCCAGCGCGACCCGCGCGGGATCCTGCGCACGATCGCCGAACAGCGCGTCACCACGCTGCACTTCGTCCCCTCCATGCTGGGCCCCTTCCTCGACCTGCTCGAGGACCGGCCGGAGCTGCGCGCCGAAGCCGCCTCGCTGCGGCAGGTGTTCTGCAGCGGCGAGGCCCTGCCCGCCGCGCGCGCCGAGCAGTTCAACCGGGTGTTCGGCTCGCGCGGCGAGAGCGCCCCGCGGCTGGTCAACCTGTACGGGCCCACCGAGGCCACCGTCGACGTGTCGTACTTCGACTGCCCGACGGCCACCGAGGGGCCGGTCCGCCGGATCCCCATCGGCCGGCCCATCGACAACACCCGGCTGTACGTGGTGGACGCGCACGGCGGGCTCCAGCCGGCCGGTGTCCCCGGCGAGCTGTGCATCGGCGGCGTCGGCGTGGCCCGCGGCTACCTGGAGCGGCCCGAGCTGACCGCGGAGAAGTTCACCGAGGACCCCTTCTCGCCGGGCGGGCGGCTCTACCGCACCGGCGACCTCGCCCGCTGGCTGGCCGACGGCACCCTGGAGTACCTGGGGCGCATCGACGGCCAGGTCAAGATCCGCGGCAACCGGGTGGAGCTCGGCGAGGTGCAGAACCGGCTGGCCTCCGTGGCCGGCGTACGGGACGCCGTCGTGGTGGACCACCAGTCGGGCAGCCGGGGCACCCTGCTGATCGGCTACTACGTCGCGGACAGCGAGCTCAGCCCGGCCCTGCTGCGCGGTGAACTGGCCTCCGCGCTGCCCGAGTTCATGGTCCCGGCGCATTTCATCCGGATCGACACCGTCCCGCTGACCCCGAACGGCAAGGCCGACCGCCGCGCCCTGCCCGCCCCCTCGGCGACCGCCGGCCCGCAGTACACGGCGCCGCGCAACGCCACCGAGGAGACGCTCGCCGCGATCTGGGCGGAGGTGCTGGAGGCGGAGCGGGTCGGGATCCACGACGACTACTTCGCGCTCGGCGGTGACTCGATCACGATGCTGCGCATCCGCGCCCGGGCCGAGAAGGCCGGCATCGCGTTCGACCTGACGGACCTGGTGCAGCAGCCGACCGTCGCCCAGCTGGCCGCCCGGTCGGCCACCGGCACCGCGGCCGCCGCGCCCGCCGCCGAACTCGCCCCCTTCGCCCTGGTCTCGGGCGTCGACCGGGCCCGGCTCGAAGGCCGCGCCGACGCCTACCCGCTCACCCGGCTCCAGCTCGGCCTGCTCTACCACAGCCGGGCCGAGCAGGACTCGGCCGTCTACCGCGACGTCTTCCAGTACAGCGTCACGGCCGCATGGGACGAGGAGGCCTTCCGGCGCGCCTTCGGACGGCTCGTGGCACGCCACCCCGTCCTGCGCTCCTCCTTCGACCTGGGCTCCTTCTCCGAGCCGCTCCAGATCGTGGACCACGAGGTGACCGGCGGCTTCGACGCCGTGGACCTGCGCGGACTCCCGGAGGCCGAGGCGCTCGCCGAGATCGGGGCGCACGTCGAGGAACGGCGCTTCCACCGCTACGACTTCGAGCAGGCCCCGCTGCACCACCTGCGCGCCCACGTCCGCGAGGAGACGCTCGAGCTGGTCCTGAGCTTCCACCACGCGATCCTCGACGGCGGCAGCGTGGCCACCCTGGTCGCCGAGCTGCTGCGGGACTACCTGCACGGCCTGGGCCACCCCATCGAGGCGGTGGCCGAGACCGCCCTGCCCTCGGCGGCCCACCACGTGCGCGCCGAACGCGAGGCCCTGGAGTCGGAGCCGACCCGCGCCTTCTGGCGCGAGCGGCTGCGGGACGCTCCGCTGCTGCGCCTGCAGCCCTTCCGCGGACACGAGGCCCCGGGCCCGGACGCGCAGATCACCCGGATTGTGGACCTGCCCGCCGAACTCACCGAGCAGGTCGCCCTGTTCGCCCGGGAGCGGACGCTGCCGGTGAAGTCGGTGCTGTTCGCGGCGCACTGTCTGACGCTCGGACTGTTCTCCGGCTCCGACGACATCACCACCGGCCTGGTCACCCACGGCCGCCCCGAGCTGGAGGACGCCGACCGCATCGCCGGGCTGTTCCTCAACACGATGCCCGTGCGGCTGGGCACCGCCGCCGACAGCTGGGCCGACGTGGTCCGGGCCGCCTTCCGGCAGGAGCAGCAGAGCCACGCCCACCGCCGCTACCCGCTCAGCGCGATCCAGGAGGACCGGGGCTCCACCGTGCTGGAGACCGCCTTCAACTACATCCACTTCCGCCAGCTGGCCGCCGTCTTCGAGCTGCCCGGGGTCCGCCTGCTGGACTTCCGGACCTGGGAGGAGACCAACTTCCAGCTGCTGGTGAACGCCATGACCGACCCGGTCGACGGCTCCGTCCGGCTGCGGCTGGACCACCACGGGCTGACCTTCACCCCGGCCCAGGCCGACCTGTACGCCGAGCGGTTCACCGCGATCCTGGACCGGCTGGTCCACCACCCGGACGAGGCACCGGACTTCGGCTTCCTCGCACCGGAGCCGGAGCCGGCCGCGGCCCTGGAGCAGCAGGACGCCGCCGCACCGCCGGACGTCGTACGCGCCGTCGCGCGGCAGAGCGCCCTGACTCCGCAGGCCACGGCCCTGGTGTTCGGCGACCGCCGCTGGACCTACGCCGAACTGGACGCGGCCGCCGACCGGGTGGCCCGCGAGCTGATCGCGCTCGGCTCCCGGCCCGGTGACCGGATCGGCATCGCGATGGACCGCTCGCCGGAGACCGTCGCCGTCATCCTCGGCGTCATGAAGGCCGGCGCCGCGACCGTCCCGCTGGACGTCAGCTACCCGGTGGACCGGCTGACCGCGATGGTGGAGCAGGCCCGCCCGTTCCGCGTCATCGCGAACGCCGCGCACAGCGCCACCGTCGGCGGGCCGGCGCTCGTCCTGCCGGCCGAGGAGCTCTTCGCCGAGGACGGCGGGCGGCCGTACCTGCCCCGGATCCCGGCGGAGGTGACCGAGGAGATCACCCCCGACTCCATCGCCTACGTGCTGTTCACCTCGGGTTCCACGGGCGCGCCCAAGGGCGTGGCGATGCCGCACCGCTCCCTGGCCCACCTGGTCGCCTGGCAGAACGGCATCCCCAGCGGGGTCGTCGGCGGGGTGACCGCCCAGTACGCGCCGCTGAGCTTCGACGTCTCCTTCCAGGAGATCTTCTCCACGCTCGCGGGCGGCGGCACCCTGCTGCTGCTCTCCGAGGACGAGCGCCGCGACATGCCCGCCCTGCTGCGGCTGCTCGACCGCGAGGGCGTGGAGCGCATCTACCTCCCGTACGTCGCGCTCCAGCAGCTGGCCGAGACCGCGGACGCGCTCGGGCTCGCCCCGCGCTCGCTGCGCGCCCTGCTCTCCTCCGGCGAGCAGCTGCGCGTCACCGACGAGATACGCGCGCTGTGCGCGGCGCTGCCCGGGGTGATCCTGGAGAACCAGTACGGGCCGACCGAGTCGCACGTGGTGACCGCCTACACGATGCAGGGCGACCCGGCCGGGTTCCCGGCCCTGCCGCCGATCGGGCGGGCTATCGAAGGCTCCTCAGTCCACGTCCTGGACGGCCGGCTGCGGCCGGTTCCGGCCGGGGTGCGCGGTGAGCTGTACCTGTCGGGCGCCTGCCTGGCGGAGGGGTACGTGGGCCGCCCCGACCTGACCGAGGAGCGGTTCGTCCCGCACCCGTCCCCCGCGGCCGCGGCGGCGGGGGTGCGCCTGTACCGCACGGGCGACCTGGGCTTCGCGCTGCCCGGCGGTGACGTGGTGTGCCTGGGCCGGGCCGACGCGCAGGTCAAGGTGCGCGGATACCGGGTGGAGCCGGCCGAGGTGGAGCTGGCCATCACCCGCTTCGCCGCGGGCCACCCGGGGATCGCGGAGGCCGCGGTCGTGGCCCGCCGCCGGGAGGGCAACGACTCCTTCCTCGCCGCGTTCCTGACGGGCGACCCCGACGGCGCGGACCTGACGCTGCTGCGCAAGCAGCTGCGGACGGTGCTGCCCGAGTACATGATGCCCTCGCACTTCGAGTGGCTGGCGGCCCTGCCGCTGACGCCCAGCGGCAAGCGCGACGACAAGGCGCTGCGCGCCGCCCCGCTGAGCACGGGGGCCACCGCCGACGCCGCGGCGGCGCCGCGCGACGCGTACGAGGAGACGCTGGTCGAGATCGTCGGCGATCTGCTCCAGCTGCCGGCGCTCGGCGTGCACGACAACATCTTCGACCTCGGGGCGACCTCGCTGACGGCGATGCGCCTGGTGGTGCAGATCGAGCAGCGCTACGGGATCAGCGTCCCGCTCTCGGAGTTCGTGTCGGCGCCGACGGTGGCCGAACTGGCCGCGCGGCTGCGGTCGGGCGACGCGGCGACCGCCTTCGACCCGCTGGTGCCCATCCGTCCGGCCGGGTCGAAGCGTCCGATGTTCTTCGTCCACCCGATGGGCGGGAACGTGCTCTGCTACGTCCGGTTCGCCAAGTACCTGGAGGAGGACCAGCCGTTCTACGCCCTCCAGGCGGCCGGCGGCGATCCCGGCACCGAACCGCTGCGCAGCGTCGAGGAGATCGCGGCCAGCTACATCGAGGCGATGCGCCGGGTGCAGCCGAGCGGCCCGTACGTGATCGGCGGCTGGTCGTTCGGCGGGTTCGTGGCCTTCGAGATCGCCCGGCAGCTGCGGGCGGCCGGCCAGGAGGTCGCCCGGCTGGTGCTGCTGGACACCACCGCCCTCAACCCGGGCCGGCGCCTGACCACGGACGACGACGCCCTGCTGGGCTGGTTCTTCTGGGAGCTGCTGTGGCTGCGGCGCGGGGGCGACTCCCCGCTGGAGCTGATCCCGGACCGGCTGACGACGCTGGAGGAGAAGTTCGGCTTCATCGCCCAGCTCGCCATCGACGAGGGCGTACTGCCCGCGGGGAGCACCGGTGCCGTCGTACGGCGCCTGTTCCACGTGTACGAGGCCAACTGGAAGGCGGCGTTCGCCTACCGGCCCGAGGTGGTGGACCAGGACATGGTCCTCATCCACGCCGCGCAGCCGCTCCCCGGGGTCCTCAACTCGATGCACACGGCCATCGAGAGCATGCACGCGGACCCGAGCAACGGCTGGCGCGAGCGCACCAGCGGTGTGCTCGAGGTCGTGGACGTACCCGGCGACCACCTCACGATCATGGAGGAGCCGTACGTGGCCCACATGGTCCAGGTCGTCACCGAACTGATCGGACAGTGAGATGACACGGATGACACACCGCAAGAAGGCCCTGGTGATCGGCGCGGGGATCGGCGGCCTGACCGCCGCGGTCGCGCTGCGCGAGGCGGGCCTGGACGTCGAGGTCCACGAGCGGGCGGGCGAGCTGCGGGCGGCGGGTTCGGGCCTCTCGGTGATGAGCAACGCGATCGGCGCGCTGAACTCGCTGGGCGTCGGCATCGACCTGGAGAAGCGCGGGGAAGCCCTGCGCTCGTACCACGTCAAGACGGCCTCGGGCCGGCTGATCAGGGAGTTCCCCTTCCCGGAGATCATCGGCAGGCTGGGGGTGCCCAGCGTGCTCATCACCCGGGCGGACCTCCAGCAGGCGCTGCTGGAGGCGGCGGAGGGCATACCGCTGCACCTCGGCGCGGCGGCCACCGCCTTCGAGACGGAGGAGGTGCCGGGCGGCGGCGTACGGGTCTCGTTCGAGGACGGGACCAGCGCCGAGGGGGACGTGCTGATCGGCGCGGACGGCTTCAACTCCGTGGTCCGCAGGCAGCTGGTGGGGCCGGAGGACTCGCAGGACAGCGGCTACATCTGCTGGCTCGCGGTGGTCCCGTTCTCGCACCCCCGCTTCACCCCGGGCTCGGTCACCCACTTCTGGGGCAGCGGCAAGCGCTTCGGGCTCGTGGACATGGGCGCGGGACGGCTGTACTGGTGGGGCACCAAGAACATGCCGGCCGAGCTGTCGAAGGACTGGAAGGGCGGCAAGGCGGAGGTCCTGCACGCCTACGACGGCTGGGCCGACGAGGTGCGCCAGGCGATCCTGGCCACCCCCGAGGAGTCGATCATCGCGGTGCCCTCGCGGGACCGGGCGTTCCTGGAGCGCTGGGGCCGGGGGCCGGTGACCCTGCTGGGCGACGCCGCGCACCCGATGCTCACCAGCCTCGGCCAGGGCTCGGGCATGGCGATCGAGGACGCCGTGGTGCTGGGCCGGGCCCTGAAGGACGCGCCCGACCTGCCGCGGGCCCTGCGCCGGTACGAGGACGAGCGGCGGGAGCGGACCCGGGGGATGGTGGCCGCCTCGCGCGGCATCAGCTCCTTCGAGCAGTCCGAGGACCCGTTCCGCCGGCCGGTGCGGGACGCGTACTTCCGGTTCATGCCGCAGAGCCGGCTCACCCGCACGCTGGAGGACGCCCTCACCTTCCCGGCGGTGGCCGGATGACCGCCCCCGCCCCCGCTTCCCGTAGGAGTCAGCTCGTGTCAGCCGCTTCCCACCGCACCGCCCTGTCGCCGCGCGGCCGGTCCGTCCTGGTCACCGGGGCCTCCTCCGGCCTCGGCCGGGTCTGCGCCCTCCAGCTGGAGGAGGCGGGCTTCCGGGTGTTCGCCGGTGTCCGCAAGGAGGCCGACGCCCTGGCGCTGGCCGAGGCCGGCGCGCACGGCCGGATCGTGCCGGTGCTGGTGGACGTGACCGACGAGAAGTCGGTGGCCGCGGCCGCCGAACGGGTTTCGGCCGAGGTCGGCGAGGACGGCCTGTGGGGGCTGGTGAACAACGCGGGCATCTGCGTCTCGGCCCCGCTGGAGTGCGTCTCGCCCGAGCGGCTGCGCGAGCAGCTGGACACCAACGTGGTCGGGCAGCTCGCCGTCACCCAGGCCTTCCTGCCGCTGCTGCGGCGCACCCGCGGCCGGGTGGTCAACGTGACCTCGGGCCTGGGCAGTGTGGCGATCCCGTTCCTCGGGGCGTACGCGGCGGCGCAGTTCGCCAAGGAGGCCCTGACCGACGTCCTGCGCCGGGAGCTGGCACCGCAGGGGGTGGATGTCACCCTGGTGCAGCCCGGGGCCATCATGACGCCGATCTGGGGCAAGGTCTCCGACGTCGCGCGGGCCGCGATGGACGGGGTGCCGGAGCAGCTGGCCGAGCTGTACCGGATCCCCTTCAACCGGTTCCTGCACCAGAACGAGCGGCAGGCCCGGGAGAGCCCGACCCGTCCGGAGGACTTCGCGGAGACGGTCCGGCAGGCGCTGACGGCCCGGCGGCCCAGGACCCGCTACCGGGTGGGTCCGGACGCCCGGAAGGTGAGCGTGCTGGCGCGGGTGCTGCCCGACACGGCGCTCGACCGGTACCTGCGGCCGATCACCACCCAGTAGCCGCGGGGGGCCGGGAGGGTTCCGGCCCCCGCCAGGGGTGCGGCCGCTGAAGAGGCCGTACAGAACAAGCCAGTTGGCACGCCCGCCGGGAGGCGGAGAGCGGTGGTATCGCGCCAGATGATGGCCGATAGCGGCACGTTGCGCGCGATATGGCCATCGTCACAGTTTGACCCGTCTTCTCGGCGGGCGTGCCCAACGTCCCAGATCCGGCCGGGATTTCACCCCGTGTCCCACCGGCCGGAAGTCCGCCATACCTCCCATTTCGCGCTCCACGGTGTGAACGGCCCGTCAATTCCCTTCGTGACCTGACTCCGCCGTGGATGCGAACCAGCCGAATTAGCGTGACCACCGAGGCTTTCCGGACTCGCCGACCCCGGACCGGACCGACCCCTACCGTTCGACGAAGGATGAGGACCATGGCGCACACCGTGCGGCCGCCCGTTCCCGAAACCCGCGCCGACGGCGGCGCGTTGACCCGATTCGCCGCCCGGCACCGCGACACCCTCGAACAGGCCCGCGAGGTGATCCGCACCCGCGAGCACTGGTCGCCGTACGCGGAGGACCCGGAGGATCCACGGGCCTACGGCCGGGGCGCGAGAACCGCCGGCGAGGCCTCCTTCCGCCGGCTCCTCGGCCGGCCCTTCGAGCTCGGACAGCCCGGCCGCGACGGCACCGTGGGCCCCGCCCCGGAGGCCGGCGGCGAGCGCTCCCCGTACGGCGCCCCGCTGGAGGTCTCCTACCCGCACTGCGACCCCGACGTCCTGCTGCCCGCCATGCTGGCGGCCCTGCCCGCCTGGCGCGACGCGGGCCCCGAGGCCCGTGCGGCGGTCTGCGCCGAGATCCTCCACCGGATCAACGCCCGCAGCTCCGAGTTCGCGTACGCGGCCGTGCACACCAGCGGCCACAACTTCCTGATGGCCTTCCACGCGGGCGCCGTCCACGCCCAGGACCGCGGCCTCGAGGCGGTGGCCCGCGCACTCGAGGAGCAGACCCGGCTGCCGGCCGCCTCGATCTGGCGCAAACCGCAGGGCGACGGCCGGGCCGTCACCCTGGCCAAGACCTTCAAGGCGGTACCCCGGGGCATCTCCCTGGTCGTCGCCAACAGCGTCTTCCCCACCTGGAACGGCTACCCGGCCCTCTTCGCCTCGCTGGCCACCGGCAACCCCGTCCTGGTCAAACCGCACCCGGCGGCCGTCCTGCCGCTGGCGCTCACCGTCCGGATCGCCCGCGAGGTGCTGACCGAGGCCGACTTCCCGGCCGACCTGGTGTGCCTGGCGCCCGAACAGCCCGGCGAGGCACTGGCCCGCGTCCTGGCCACCCGCCCCGAGGTCCGCCTCGTCGACTACGCGGGCACCACCGACTTCGGCCGGTGGCTGGAGGACAACGCCCGCCAGGCACGCGTCTTCACCTCCGGATCCGCCGTCAACACCCTGCTCGTCGAGTCGACCGGCGACTACCGCGACATGCTCGCCAACCTCGCCTTCTCCGTCTCCCTCTACAGCGGGCAGCTGTGCACCAGCCCGCAGAACCTGCTGATCCCGCGGGACGGCATCAGCACCGACGAGGGCCACCGGACGTACGGGGAGATCGTCGCCGACCTCGGCGCGGCGCTGGCCGAGCTGCTCGCCGACGACACCGAGGCCGCCGGCATCCTGGGCGCGCTGCTGGGACCCCCGGTCCTGGAGCGGCTCGAACGGGTGATGGCCGGGAAGGCCGGAACCGTGGCCGTCCCCTCCCGCGCCGTACGCGACCCGGCACATCCGGACGCGGTCATCCGCACCCCGGCCGTCGTGACCCTCGACGCCGGCCGGGCCGAAGACCGGGCCACGCTGCTCGCCGAATGGCTCGGCCCCGTGGTCTTCGCCGTCGCGGTGGACTCCGTCGCCGACGCGGTCGCGCTGGTCGCCCGTACCACCCGCGAGTGCGGCGCGCTGTCCGTCGGGCTCTACTCCACCTCGCCGGAGGTGGAGGCGGCGATGGAAGCGGCCTGCGCCGAGGCCGGCGTGATGCTGTCCGCGAACCTGATGGGCGACTGGTACATCTCGCAGTCGGCCGTCTACTCCGATCTGCACGGCACGGGCATGAACCCGTCGGGCAACGCGGTCTACTGCGACACCGCGTTCGTCGCCGCGCGCTTCCACACCGTCGGCGTACGGCGCTACGGCGGCTCGATATGAACGGCACCCTGACCCACATGCCGCTGCGCGGACGCGAGCGGGAGATGCGGCTCATCCGCGAGGTACTGGAGTACGGCCGCCGCTCCGGCCCCGCCGTCCTGTCCATCGAGGGCATGCCCGGCATCGGCAAGACCCGGCTGCTGCGGGAGGCCGCCCTCCTCGCCGACGGCCTGGGCTACGCCGGCCACCACCCCGACCCGTGGGCGGACCCCCGGCATCCGCGCCGCCGCACCGCTCCGGCCCGGCACACCCGGGGCCGGCCCGGCCGCTGCCACGCCCCGGCCGGGCCCGTGCTCGTCCTGGTCGACGACACCCGCCGGACCGTGGACGGGCCGCCGCGGATGCCCTTCACCCCCCGCGAGCGGCCCGGCGTCGACCCCGTGGTCTGGCTGGTGGCCCACCGGCCCGGCGAGGGCCCGGCGCTGCCGGCCGGCCTCACCGGCCGCAGCGAGCACCTCGCGCTGGGCCCGCTGGGCCCGTCCCCCTCGCTGAGCCTGGCCCGCGACCTGCTGGGCGCGCCGCCCTCGCCGGCCCTGGTGCAGCTGCTCGACCAGGCCGGCGGGCACCCGCGGCTGCTGATCGAGCTGATCACCGGGCTCCAGGAGGAAGGCTCCGTGGAGACCGTGGACGACGAGGTCCGGCTGCTGACCTCGCGGCTCCCCGCCCGCCTGGCCACCCGGGTACGGGCCACCCTGGAGCGCTTCTCCCCCGGCTGCCGCCAACTGCTGTGCGTGGCCTCGCTCCTGGGGTGCGAGGTGGTCTACGAGGACTTGGCCCTGATGCTGCGGACCTCGGTGTCCGCCCTGCTCCCGGCCCTGGAGGAGGTGGAGGCCACCGGCGTGGTGCGCAACGACGGCGGCCGGGCCGTCTTCTCCAACCCGCTGCTGCGCCGGCTCATCTCGGACTCCATGCCCGACTCGCTGCGCCTGTCCCTCCAGCGGGAGGCGGCGGCGCTGCGGGCGACAGCGGGGTTCGCCGAGGCACCGGCCGCGGGGCCGGAGCTGAGCGAGCAGCAGCGGGTGCTGGTGGGGCTGGTCCGCGAGGGCCTCACCAACCAGCAGATCGCCCGGCGCCTCGCCCTGTCCCCGCACACCGTCAACTACCACCTGCGGAAGCTGTTCAAGACCTACGGGGTGAGCTCGCGGATCGACCTGCTGACGGCGGCGGAGCACCGGGACACCGCCGGCCGGGCCGCCCGGGCCCGCCAGAACTGACCCGCACCGGCCCGCACACCCCCGCACCGCACACATCCCACGCACCGCACCTGCATCGCATCCCACGCACCGCATCTGCATCGCACCGCACCGCACCGACCGTGGAGAACCCGTACCGTGACCGATCCCGATCTCGTCCTGGCCGGCACCTGGCCCCGCCCCGACACCCCGCCCCCGGCCCGGCGCACCGCCTGGCTGCGGGACGCCCTGCACGCCGAACCCGACGACGGGCGCTCGCCGCAGCTGCTCGACGAGGTGCGCTGCGACGTCCTCGTCGTGGGCGGCGGCTTCACCGGCCTGTGGACCGCCCTGGAGATCCTGCGGCGGGCACCGGGCACGGACATCGTCCTGATCGAGGCCGACGTGTGCGGCGGCGGGGCCAGCGGTGCCAACGCGGGCTACCTGATGCCGATGTGGGCCCGGTTCAGCAGCCTCGTGGCGATCGGCGGGCCCGAGGAGGCGCGCCGGCTGGGCGAGGCCTCCGCCCAGGCCGTGGACGACATCCTCGCCTTCACCGAGACCCACGGCATCGACGTCGAGCACACGCGCGGCCCGTGGCTGTGGGCCGCCTCCTCGCCGGCCCAGCACGGGGCGTGGCGGCAGACCCTGGAGGACCTGCGCCGGGCCGGGACGGAGCCGCTGCACGAGGTGTCCGCCGCCGAGTCCCGGCGGGCCGTCGGCACCCGCAACCACTTCGGCGGGGTCCTCGACCCGGGCTGCGCCACGCTCCAGCCCGCCAAGCTGACCCGCGGCATGCGCCGGGTCGCCATCGAAGCGGGCGTGCGCGTCCACGAGCGGACCCCGCTGACCGCCCTGCGGGCCGCGCCCGGCGGCGCGACCACCGCCCACACGCCCTACGGACGGGTGTCCGCCGAACGGGTCGTGCTCGCCATCAACGCCTGGGCGGGGCAGCTGGAGGACCTCGGCCGCCGGATGGTGACCGTGGCCAGCGACACCGTCGTCACCGAGCCCGTGCCGAAGCTGCTCGCGGACCTCGGCTGGGACGGGCGGACCTCGGTCTGCGACTCCCGCCGCAGGCTGAACTACTACCGCACGACCCCGGACGGCAGGCTGGTCTTCGGCAAGGGCGGCTCCGGCGTGGCCTTCGGCCAGAGCGGGGCCGACACCCTGTGGGGCGATCCGCTGCGCCCCGCCGAGCTGCGGCGCCAGCTCGCCCGGCTCTTCCCGGAGCTCTCCGGCGCGCCGGTGGACGCGGCCTGGACCGCCCCCGTCGAGTACTCGACCACCTCGCTCCCCTTCGCCGGGTGGCTGAAGTCGGTGCCCGGGGTCTGCTACGCCACGGGCTACTCGGGGGACGGGGTGGGCCCCTCCCGGCTGATGGCCAAGGTGCTGGCCTCCCTCGTGCTGGGCACGAAGGACGAGTGGTCGGGCTCGGCCTTCACCCGACCGCCCGGCGGCTGGATCCCCCCGGAGCCGGTCCGCTACCCGGGCGCCCGGCTGGTCATCCCGGCCCTGCGCGCGGTGGAGCACCGCGAGGACCGCGGCCAGGGCGTACCGGGCCTGGTGAAGCGGCTGGCCTCGATCGACCCGTCCGCCTTCCGCCTCTGACCCCGCCCTGCCACTGCCAGTGCCAGTGCCAGTGCCACTGCCACTGCGCTGCCACCTCCCTAGCCGGCCGCCGGCACCATGCCCCGCAGCGGCCACGCCGTGTCGATCACCGCGTCCGGGGTGCCCTGGCGGCGCAGGTAGGACTGGAAGTCGCGGGCCCACCGTGCGTGCCAGGTGCCCTGGCGGTCGTGCAGGTCGGCCGGGGTGAGCGCGGCCACCTCGGGATGCCGCACGGCTATCGCGCGGGCCACCTCGACCGCGGCCAGGGCGTCCGCCCCGGCGTCGTGCGCGGCGTCGAGGGTGACCCCGTACACCCCGCAGACGGCCTCGAGGGTGCGCTTGCCGCGCCGGTAGCGGTCGACGGCCCGGTCGATGGTCAGCGGGTCCACCACCGGCCCGGTCGCCGCCCCGCCCAGCCGGTCGGCCAGCGAGGGCAGCCCGTGCCGGGCCAGTTCCGCGGAGAGCAGGGTCAGGTCGAAGGCCGCGTTGTAGGCGACGACCACCGCCCCGCCCCGCCAGTGCCCGACCAGGGCCTCGGCGACCTCCTCGGCCACCTCCCGCACCGGGCGGCCCTCGGCGACGGCCCGCTCCGTGCTGATCCCGTGGATCGCCGAGGCGCCCTCCGGGATCGGTATCCCCGGGTCCGCGAGCCAGCCGCGCCGCTCGCGCACCTCGCCGCCCCGCACCTCGACCACCGCCGCCGTCACGATCCGCGACTCCCCCGGCTCCGTGCCGGTCGTCTCCAGGTCGAATCCGATCAGCACACCGCCGTGCCAGTCCCCCATCACGCGCCCTTCCCCCCGTACACCTTCGGTCAACGACTTTCAGCCTGCCACGGGCCACTGACAGGCCGGCCGCCGGGGGCACCGCGCGGGGACGGCGTCACGACACCGGCCGGGAGTCCTCCCACACCGATTCGAATTCCTCGCGGTACGTCGTGAACAGCCCGTGGTCGGCGTCCTTGGGCACCCCGCGGCCGCCGCCGCGCAGGACCAGGACGGGGGACTCCATGCCGCGGGCCCGGCGCAGGTACGACTGGACGACCGCGATCCCCGAGGACTGGCCCTCCACCAGGTAGGCGGTGAAGCGCGGGGTCTCGTCGAAGACGTGGATCTCGAACCGCGACGGGTCCCGCAGGCCCGCCCGGACCCGGCGGACGTGCAGGATGTTCATCTCCACCGAGCGGCTCAGCTCGCCCTTGCGCAGCCCCAGCTCGCGCTCGCGGCGCTTGACCGCGCTGCTCGCCGGGTTCAGGAACAGCAGCCGCACCCGGCAGCCGGCCTCGGTGAGCCGGACGAGTCTTCGGCCCGAGAAGTTCTGGACCAGCAGGTTGAGGCCTATGCCGATGGCGTCGAGCCGCCGCGCCCCGCCGAACAGGTCCTCCGCGGGCAGCTGGCGCTGCAGGCGCACCCGGTCCGGGTGGACCGAGATGACGTCCGCGTACCGGTCGCCCACCAGGTCCTCGACGGCGTCGATCGGCAGCCGGTCCGCCGACGGGCTGCCCGCGCCGCCGCCCAGCACCTCCAGCAGCCGCGCCGAGGCCCGTTCCGCCTGCTCCAGCACCGCGCGCGACAGCGCCCGGTTGCGTGAGACCACGTTGCGGGTGACCTCCAGTTCGTCCAGGGCGAGCTCGATCTCGCGCCGGTCGTCGAAGTACGGCTCGAAGCAGGGCCAGTGCTGGACCATCAGCTCGCGCAGCTGCGGCAGCGTCAGGAAGCTCAGCACGTTGTCGTCGGCCGAGTCGAGCAGGTAGCCCTTGCGCCGGCTGACCTCGCGCACGGCGACCGCCCGCTGCACCCACTCCTGCCCGGCGGGCCCGGCCGCCGCGACCACCCAGTCGTCCCCGCCGTGCACGGGCTCGTAGATCGGCCGCAGCACCGCTCCGACCACCGACCGCAGCCGCTGTTCGATCAAGTTCAGCCAGATGTACGCACGGCCCGCGCGTTGCGCCCGCGTACGGACCTCGCTCCAGGCCTCCGCGCCCCAGTCCAGCTCGGCGCCGGCCCGGGCGCTGTCGGCGGCCTTCGGGGCCAGCGACACCGCCCCGGTCACGACCCCCGCCGACGGTGCGTCCGCGGGGCCGCCCTCGTGACCGCTGTCACCAGGGGGCAGCTCCAGACCTCCCGAGCTCACCCGTGCACCGCCTTCTGCGTCTGGACGCCCGTCTCCAGTGATCACGGAAGGGTACTCCGCGCGCGCGGCCCGGTGCAGCCCGATGGCCCGTACACCGGCTGCCCGTTGACCCATTATCCGATGCCCACACAGTCGTCCGACCCGCCTATCAGCTCTGCGGGTCACCCGTAGAGAGCAACCCAAGTCCGCGCGTGAGGACCCTCTTTCGGGGAAGATCTGGCAGTGACGCGGTCCAGCCGGATCAGCCGGAGCAGGATGGGAAGAGTCGTTATCTATGCAGGTCTGGCCGGGACAGGCGTATCCGCTCGGTGCCACGTACGACGGCGCCGGCACCAATTTCGCGGTCTACTCGGAGGCCGCCCGACGCATCGAGCTGTGCCTCCTGCACGACGACGGCTCCGAGACCGCCGTGGAACTGCGCGAGACGGACGCCTTCGTCCGGCACGCCTACCTGCCGGGGGTCATGCCGGGCCAGCGCTACGGGTTCCGCGTCCACGGCCCCTACGAGCCCGACCGCGGCCGGCGCTGCAATGCGGCGAAGCTGCTGCTGGACCCGTACGCGCGGGCCATCAGCGGCCAGGTGAGCTGGAACGAGGCGGTGTACGGCTACCACTTCGGCCGGCCCGACTCCCGCAACGACCTGGACTCCGCCCCGCACACCATGAGCTCCGTCGTGGTGAACCCGTACTTCGACTGGGCCAACGACCGGCCGCCGCGTCACGAGTACCACCACACCGTGCTGTACGAGGCCCACGTCAAGGGTCTGACGATGCACCACCCCGACCTCCCCGAGGAGCTGCGCGGCACGTACGGGGCGCTCGCGCACCCGGCGGTCATCGGGCACCTGACCAAGCTCGGGGTGACGGCGCTGGAGCTGATGCCGGTGCACCAGTTCGTCAACGACCACCGGCTGGTCAACGACGGGCTGAGCAACTACTGGGGCTACAACACCATCGGCTTCTTCGCCCCGCACAACGGCTACGCCTCGGGTGACCGCGGCCAGCAGGTGCTGGAGTTCAAGTCGGCGGTGCGGGCCCTGCACGAGGCGGGCATCGAGGTGATCCTGGACGTGGTCTACAACCACACGGCCGAGGGCAACCACCTGGGTCCGACGCTGTCCTTCCGCGGGCTGGACAACGCCTCGTACTACCGGCTGGCCGAGGACCCGCGCCACTACATGGACACCACCGGCACCGGGAACTCGCTCCTGATGCGCTCCCCGCACGTGCTCCAGCTGATCATGGACTCGCTGCGGTACTGGGTCACCGAGATGCACGTGGACGGCTTCCGCTTCGACCTGGCGGCGACGCTGGCCCGCCAGTTCCACGAGGTGGACCGGCTGTCCTCGTTCTTCGACCTGGTCCAGCAGGATCCGGTGGTGAGCCAGGTGAAGCTGATCGCCGAGCCCTGGGACCTGGGCGAGGGCGGCTACCAGGTGGGCAACTTCCCGCCGCTGTGGACCGAGTGGAACGGCAAGTACCGGGACACCGTACGGGACTTGTGGCGGGGGCAGCCGCGCACGCTGGCGGAGTTCGCGGGCCGGCTCACCGGCTCCTCGGACCTCTACCAGGACGACGGGCGGCGCCCGCTGGCCTCGATCAACTTCACCACCTGCCACGACGGTTTCACCCTGCACGACCTCGTCTCCTACAACGAGAAGCACAACGAGGCCAACCGGGAGGGCAACCGGGACGGCGAGACCCACAACCGGTCCTGGAACTGCGGGGTGGAGGGGCCGACGGAGGACCCGGAGGTGCTGGAGCTGCGCGAGCGGCAGATGCGCAACTTCACGGCCACGCTGATGCTGTCCCAGGGCGTGCCGATGCTCAGCCACGGCGACGAGTTCGGCCGCACGCAGGGCGGCAACAACAACGCCTACTGCCAGGACAACGAACTGTCCTGGGTGGGCTGGCCGGAGCCCGGCAAACCGGCGCCCTCGCTGCTGGAGTTCACCCGGCGGATGGTGTGGCTGCGCCGCGACCACCCGGTGTTCCGGCGGCGCCGGTTCTTCCACGGGCGGCCGGTGGAGGGGACCCACGACGAGCTCTCCGACATCGCCTGGTTCACCCCGCACGGAGAGGAGATGCGGGCCCGCGACTGGCAGGCGCAGCACGCGCGGGCGCTGACGGTGTTCCTGAACGGGGAGGCAATCTCCGAGCCGGGGACCCGCGGGGAGCGGATCACCGACGACTCGTTCCTGCTGATGTTCAACGCGGGCGCCGATCCACAGGAGTTCACCGTCCCGGCGGGGCACGGGGCGCAGTGGCGGCTGGTCGTGGACACGGCGCGGCCGGACGTACTGCCACCCGGCACCGGGCCGCAGTTCGCGGCCGGGGACCGGGTGGCGCTGACGGGACGGTGTCTGGTGGTGCTTCAGCGCCCGGCGTAGGCGGAGCTCTCGCCCACGGACGGGGTGCCGGCCTGCCGGGCCGGGATGAAGACCGTGCCGTGGGTACGGGCGGCCGGCACCCGGGTGAGCAGGGCGAGGGTCAGGCACAGCGCGGCGGCCCCCACGGCCACGGCGAAGGCCGCGGCGGGCCCGTAGGACTCGGCGAGCCGCCCGGAGAGCGGCAGCGCGAGGGCCTGCCCGGCGACCAGGGCGCTGGCGGCGAAGGCCATCGACTCGGCGAGCCGGGCGGGCTCCACCACCCGCTCGGTGAGGGCGAACGCGGTGATCAGGTGCGGGGCGTAGGCCGCGCCGAGCACGGTGACGACCAGGTACAGCGGCCACAGGGTGCCGGTGAACAGCAGCGGCACGGAGAACACCAGCGCGGCCGCCGTGGCCACCCGCCAGCGCAGCCGCAGCCCGAAGCGGGCGGGCAGCGCGCCGAGCGAGATGCCGACGACGGCGCTGACGACGCCCATGGCCGCGTACACCACGGCGGCCTGCTCGGGGACGCCCAGCCGCAGGGTGAGGGCGGCGATCCCGGCCTGGCAGGCGCCGAACATGGCGCCCTGGAGGGCGAGGGAGCCGCGGACCGCGTGGACCACGCGCGGCTGGCGGACCCGGGGCTCGCGGCGCTCCCGGCGGTCCTTGCCGCGGGGCCGCGCGGGGCGCCCGGCCGTGACGGCGGCGGTCGGGTGCAGTGCGAAGGCGGTGCCGAAGACGGCGACGAGGACGGCCGCCCCGCCGAGGGCGACCGCGGGGTGCGCGACGATCGAGGCGAGCCCGACGAAGGCGGGGCCGAGGACGAAGGAGACCTCGTCCAGGGTGCCTTCGAGCGAGTGCACGGCGCCGACCACGCCCTCGTCGGACTTGGCGCGGTGGGCGAGGGCCACGGATCGGGTCCGGGCGAGCGGCCCGATCAGCGGGATGGAGGCGCCCGCGACGGCTCCGACGGCGGCGAGCGGGAGGGTGGCGAGGTGGCCGAGGGCCCCGGCCACCAGGGCGGCGGTCGCGACGGCGTTGACCGCGGCGGCGGTCAGTACGACGGGCCGCTGGCCGTGCCGGTCGGCGAGCCGGCCGAGGACGGGTCCGAAGACCACCTGCCCGGCCGAGAGGGTGCCGCCGACGACGGCGCCGGTGGCGATCGAGCCGCTGGTCTGGGCGACCAGCACCACGCTGCCGAACTGGGACATCGCGACGGGCAGTCGGGCGAAGAAGGAGACGAAGGGGAGAAGGGGCCCGGTCAGGGCGATGACTCTTCGATAGGTGTTGACGGTTCCAACCACTTGAGCAACGCTAACCCGATGCAGTCACTCGTATGCATTGGGTAATGGCACGGAATCCGGCAGGCTGGGTACGTACGTTCTCATGAGCCTGCCGCGGACACCCATCCCATCGGAATCTGATGTTCCGACACCTGTCACTCCGGCGTCGACCTACCGTCTCCAGCTGCGTCCCGAGTTCCCCTTCGCGGCGGCCGAGGCAGCCGTTCCGTACCTCTCCTCGCTGGGCGTGTCCCACCTGCACCTGTCGCCGGTCCTGGAGGCGGCGCCCGGTTCGGCGCACGGGTACGACGTCACCGACCACTCCCGGGTGCGCGCGGAGCTCGGCGGCGAGCCGGGCCTGCGGTCACTGGCCACCGCCGCCCGGGCGCACGGGCTGGGCCTGGTGCTCGACATCGTGCCGAACCACATGGCGGTGCCGGCGCCGCTGCGGCTGAACCGGCCGCTGTGGGAGGTGCTGCGCGAGGGGCCGTCCTCGCCGTTCGCCCGCTGGTTCGACATCGACTGGGAGGCGGGCGGCGGGCAGGTGCTGCTGCCGGTGCTGGCCGGTCCGGCGGAGTCCTGCGAGCTGACGGCCGACGGGGACGTACTGCGCTACGGGGAGCAGGAGTTCCCGCTGCGGGAGGGGACCGCGGGGCTGGAGCTGCCCGAGCTGCTGGCCGCGCAGTGGTACCGGCCGGCCTGGTGGCGCGAGGCCCGCACCGGACTCAACTACCGCCGCTTCTTCACCATTTCGGAGCTGATCGGGGTCCGGGTGGAGGACCCGGAGGTGTTCACGGCCACCCACGCCAAGATCCTGGAGCTGGTCCGGGACGGGGTGGTGGAGGGGCTGCGGATCGACCACGTGGACGGGCTGGCGGACCCGGAGGGCTACCTGCGGCGGCTGCGGGCGGCGGCGGGGCCGCACTGCTGGGTGGTGGTGGAGAAGATCCTGGCCCGGGACGAACGGCTGCCGCCCGCCTGGCCGGTGGCGGGCACCACCGGCTACGACGCGCTGCACCGGGTGGACGGGGTGTTCACCGACCCGGACGGCGCGGCCGAACTGGCCCGCCGGTTCGGCGAGTCCACCGCGGCACCGGCGTGGGAGCGGATCGCGGAGGCGTGCGCGCGGGAGGTGCTGACCGGCGACCTGGCCGCCGAGCTGGGTGCGCTGGAACGCCGGGCCGGACCGGAACTGGCTTCGGCGGTGCGGGAGTTGCTGATCGCCTATCCGGTCTACCGGCCCTACCCCGGCGATCCCGAACCGGATCCGCGGGCCGTGGAGCGGGCGGCCGCGGCCGCCGGTCCCGGCGCGGTGGCCGGCGTACGGGAGCTGCTGCTGCACGATCCCGCCTTCGCGGCCCGCTTCGCGCAGACCTCGGCCGCGCTGCGGGCCAAGTCCCTGGAGGACCGGGCCTTCTACCGGTACGCGCCGCTGCTGTCGGCCACCGAGGTCGGCGGGGATCCGGGCCGGCCGGCGGTCTCCGCAGCGGAGTTCCACACGTACTGCGACCGGCTGGAGCGGGACTGGCCCCGGTCCGGGACGGTCCTGTCCACCCACGACACCAAGCGCAGCGCGGACGTCCGGGCCAGGATCTCGGTGCTGTCGCAGGCGCCGGGGCCGATGGACGGGGCCGCGGCGGCCGGGGCGGACCCGGCACTGGCGTGGACGGCCCGGCAGACCGCGCTGGGGCTGGGCCGGGCGCCGCAGGCCGTGCCCCGGCTGGCCGAGGCGCTGCTCAAGGGGGTCCGGGAGGCGGGCCTGCGGACCAGCTGGACGGAGCCGGACGAGGCGTACGAGGCCGCGGTGGCGGGGTACGCGCCCGGACCGCTCGACCTGCCGCCGGAGCTGGCGGAGGCGGCCCGCGCCAATGTGCTGGGCATGGCGCTGCTGCAATTGGCGATGCCGGGGGTGCCAGAGGTGTACCAGGGCTCCGAGACGGAGTACCGGGCCCTGGTCGATCCGGACAACCGGCGCCCGGCCCGTTTCCCGCGGGAGGCGCTGGCCCGGCTGGACGCGGGGGCCGGCCCTGAGGGGCTCGCCGAGGAGAAACTGGCGCTCACGGCCGCGGTGCTGCGGTTGCGGCGGGACCGGCCGGAGCTGTTCAGCGGGTACGCCCCGCTGGCGGCGCGGGGGCCGGCGGCGGACCACTGCCTGGCCTTCACCCGCTCCCCGGGCCTGGTGGTGGTGGCCACGCGGTTCGCCCACCGGCTGGCCGGGGCCGGTGGCTGGCGCGACACGGTGCTGGTCCTGCCGCCGGGGCGCTGGGCCGGGCTGCCGGACGGCACCGAGCACGAGGCCGAGACCCCCCTCGCCGCCCTCCTCCCCCACTCCCCCACCCGCCTCCTCCTCCGCACCCCCTGACCCGACCGGTGCTCCGCCCCAGGCCCCCGAACGGGGCGGAGCCCGGCAACGCACCGGGACCGGGTGCGGGTCAAAGACCCGGGGCTCCGCCTCGCCCCCGCGCCCCAAACCCCGGCGAGGCTGGAGTGTCCCGACGCACCGGGACCAAGTGCGGGTCAAAGACCCGGGGCTCCGCCCCGGCCCCCGCGCCTCAAACGCCGGCGAGGCTGGAGTGTCCCGACGCACCGGGGCAGGGTGCGGGTCAAAGACCCGGGGCTCCGCCCCGGACCCCGCGCCTCAAACGCCGGCGAGGCTGGATGTTGCCCCCGCCGCCGTGCGAGGTGCCCCTTCGGGCGATCCAGCAGGTGTGGTCAAGGTCAGCTTGCCGGGTTGCCCCCTGCGGGCGATCCCGCCGCGCTCGGCGGGCGCCTGCGGCTAACGCCAGCCGCACTTGGCAGGCGGCAGGGGCCACATCCAGCCTCGCCGGCGTTTGAGGCGCGGGGGGCGGGGCGGAGCCCCGATCTGTTCAGCCCCGCCGGCGTTTGAGGCGCGGGGGGCGGGGCGGAGCCCCGATCTGTTCAGCCTCGCCGGCGTTTGAGGCGCGGGGGCCGGGGCCGAGCCCCGATCTGTTCAGCCCCGCCGGCGTTTGAGGCGCGGGGGGCGGGGCAGGGCCCCGGTCCTTCGGCCGAGCGCCCGTCGTTCGGGTTGGGTGGGGGAACTGTGCGGGCTGCGCAGCAGTAGGGGTGGGGCCCGGCGGGCATGGCATCCCTTGTGACCCTCCTCCGCGACACGCGCTACCCCACACCGCACGAGCTCGCCCTGGCCGCCCGGGCCCTCGCGGACGAACACCCCGCCTCGGCCCGGCTCCGCCAGGCCGGTAGCTCCCGGGGCGGGCAGCCCCTCTGGCTGCTCTCCCTCGCGGCCACCGGCCGCCCCCGCCGGGACGTCCTCGTCGTCGCCGGGGCCCACGCCAACGAACCCGTCGGCGGCGCCACCGTGCTCTCCCTCGCCCGCCGGCTCCTCCACGAGCCCGGCCCGCGCACCGGCTGCGGCTGGCACTTCCTGCTCTGCGCCGATCCCGACGGCGCCGACCTGCACCGCACGCCCCGGCCGTACTCCCTGCTCGACTACCACCGGCACTTCTTCCGGCCCCCCGGCCCCGAACAGCCCGAGTGGGCGCCGTCTTTACTGCCCCCGGACCGCCTGCCGCCCGAGACCCTGGCCCTGACCGCGCTCATCGACGAGCTGCGGCCCGTGCTCCAGGTCTCGCTGCACGCCACCGACCTCGGCGGCTCCTGGGTGCAGCTCACCCGGGACATATCCGGCCTCGCCGAGCCCTTCGGCAAATCGGCCGCCGAGCTGCGCATCCCGGTGGAGAACGGGGCCTCGGACGCCGCCGGCTGGCCCTCCCCCGGGCCCGGGATCTTCGTGATCCCGCAGCCGGGGAGCGAGGCCGCCGGGGCCTTCCACCCCGAGGACACCAGACTCAGCACCTGGTACCACGCCCACCGCTACGCCGGCACCACCGCGATCGTCGAAGTCCCCATGTGGGCCTCGGACCTGGTGGACGACCCCACCCCGCACCCCGACCCGCGCGGCGCCCTGCGGCTGCTGGCCGCGCGGCTCGGCGAGGACACCGCGCGGGTGGCCGCCGTACGGGAGGGGATCCGCCGCGGCCGGCTGCCGTACGAGGATCCGGCCGCCGCGCCCCTGCTGCGCGCGGTGGACTGGACGCTCGCGCTGATCCCCCGGATCACCGCCGAGTGGACCGGCGACGGGGCCCCCACCGAGGCCACCTCGGCGTACGTCGCGAGCATCGACGCCTTCGGTCGGCGCCTGTCGCTGCGCGCCGCCGCGATGCTGCTGCGGGTGCTGCGCACCCAGGGCCATCCGTCGGCGCCCGGGCTGGACCGGCTGGTCACGGGGTGGTGCGAGGACTTCGCGGCCCGCTTCCAGGCCCGCTGGGTCCCGGTCGCCACCCAGGTGGAGCACCAGTCCCGTACGGTCCTGGCCGCGTACGAACGCCTGATCGCGCCCTAACCGGCGTCCACGGACAGGCCGTACCGCCGCTTGGGCAGGCCCGTGGCGCCGAGCCGGTCGTAGAACCGGATCGCGCCCTCGTTCCAGTCGGGGGTCTGCCACTGGACCTGCCCGAGGCCGAGCTCGCGGGCCAGCTCCCGCACGCCGTCCACCAGGGCGGCGCCCAGCCCGTGGCCGCGGGCCTCCTCGGCCAGGTACAGGCAGTCCATGTGGAGGTAGTGGCCCGCGTCCCAGAAGGAGAACTCCGCCGAGCAGGCGGCGTATCCGGCGACCCCGCCGTCCGGCGTCTGCGCGAGCAGCACCCACATCCGGGCGTCCTCGGCGAAGAGCTGCGGCCCGAGCCGCTCGGCGAGGTCCGGCGGCCGGGGCGCGGACTTCTCGTACGCGATGTGCTCCCGCATGAGTTCGACCAGGCGGGGCAGGTCCCCGACGCGTGCGCGGCGCACGACAGGCATGTGTTCCATGCCCTCCACCCTGCACCACGGCCCGGCCGGACCGCGGGCCGGGTTCAGCTCGAGGACAACCGGAAGGCCATCTTCCCGAAGCTGACCTGGTCGCCGTCCCGGACCACCGCGGATCCGGTGACCCTGCGCCCGTTGACCGTGGTCCCGTTGGTGGAGCCGAGGTCCTTGAGCACCCACACCCCGTCGCGCAGGCTCAGCTCCGCGTGCGCCCGGGAGACGGTCTCGTGGCTGAGCCGCAGCCCGTTGCCGGGGTCGCGGCCGATCCGCAGGCCGCCCGCGCCGGGGTGCGGCAGCAGCAGCTTGGGCAGTTTCTCCGCGGCCCAGGCGCGCCGCACCCCGACCGAGACCGCGGACACCCGCCCGACCCAGCCGAACAGCCGACGGGTCCAGGGGCTTTCGGGCCCCTCCCTCGTCTCGAGGTCGGCGGTGAGGACGGCGAGGTCCTCGGAACGGCGGGCAACCAGGGCGAGTTCCATCCGGCGCAGGAACGTGTCGTGGGACAGCTTCCCGAGGGCCGCACCCTCCCTGAGCTGGCCCAGCGCCCGGTCGCGCTCGGCATCCGAAAGCCGCGGTACCGGGTAGGCGGGGAACTCAAAACTCGACGTCACAGGGTGATTGTCGGCCCGTCGGGGCCGGAGTGTCCAGAACTCCCCCGCGGAGCCCGGAATGATGGGCAGGATACGCATGCTGAACAGCGCCGCAGACGAGGGGAACGTCCGTGCAGTTCGAGGTGTGGGCACCGCTGACAGGTCATGTCGCCATGCGACTCGACGACGCGACGTACGACATGGCACGCGATCCGGAGCGCGCCGGCTGGTGGACCGTCCGGGCCCCCGCCGCCGACGGAAGCCGGTACGGGTTCCTGCTCGACGGCGGGCCGGACCCGCGGCCCGACCCGCGCGGCCGGCGGCTGCCGGACGGCCCCGACGGCCTGTCGGCGGTGGTCGACTTCACGGCGCTCCCCGAGCCGGCGGCCGCGGCCCCGCGCACCCCGCTCCAGGACGCGGTCCTGTACGAGCTGCACATCGGCACCTTCACCCCCGAGGGCACCTTCGACGCCGCCGCCGCGCGCCTGGGCCACCTCACCGCGCTCGGGGTCACGCACGTGGAGCTGATGCCGGTCTGCCCCTTCCCCGGACGGCACGGCTGGGGGTACGACGGGGTCGCCCCCTGGGCGGTGCACGAGCCGTACGGCGGCCCGGCCGGGCTGGCCCGGTTCGTGGCGGCGGCCCACGCCGCCGGGCTGGGCGTGGTCCTGGACGTGGTCCACAACCACCTCGGCCCGTCCGGCAACCATCTGCCCGCCTTCGGCCCGTACTTCACCGACACCCACCACACCCCGTGGGGCGCGGCGGTGAACCTGGACGCGCCCGGCTCCGACGAGGTGCGCGCCTACCTCCTGGGCAGCGCGCTGGCCTGGCTGCGCGACTACGGGATCGACGGGCTGCGGCTGGACGCCGTGCACGCGCTCGCCGACGACCGCGCGCTGACCTTCCTGGAGGAGCTGTCCGCCGCGGTGGACGAGCTGGCGGCCGAGACCGGCCGCCCGCTGTTCCTGATCGCCGAGTCCGACCGGTGCGACCCGCGCACCACCACCCCGCGCGCCGACGGGGGCCTGGGGCTGCACGCCCAGTGGAACGACGACTTCCACCACGCCCTGCACTGCGCGCTGACCGGGGAGTCCCAGGCGTACTACGCCGATTTCGCCCGGGCCCCGCTGGCCGCCCTCGGCAAGACCCTGACCCGCGCCTTCTTCCACGACGGAACCTGGTCCTCCTTCCGCGGCCGCAGCCACGGCCGCCCGGTGGACCGCCGCCGGACCCCGGCGCACCACTTCCTCGGCTACACCCAGACCCACGACCAGATCGGCAACCGGGCGCTCGGCGACCGGCTCGCCGCCTCGCTCTCCCCCGGGCTGCTGGCGTGCGCCGCGACGGTCGCGCTGACCGGGCCGTTCGTGCCGATGCTGTTCATGGGCGAGGAGTGGGGTGCGGGCACGCCCTGGCAGTACTTCACCGACCACCCCGACCCGGAGCTGGCCGAGGCCGTGCGGGCCGGCCGGCGCCGGGAGTTCGCGGCGCACGGGTGGAAGGCCGAAGAGATTCCCGACCCGCAGGATCCCGCGACCCGGGACCGGTCCTGCCTGGACTGGGCCGAGCCGGACCGGGCGGACCACGCCCGCCTGCTGGCCTGGTACCGCACCCTCGTCACGCTGCGCCGCTCGCATCCGGACCTGCGCGATCCGGACCTGGCGGCGGTCCGGGTCGCGCACGACGAGGAGCGGCGCTGGCTCACCTTCCGGCGGGGCGACGTACGGGTGGCGGTGAACCTGTCCCCGGAGCCGGTGACCATCGCGCTGGGCCGCAACGGGGTGCGGGTGCTGGCCGCTTGGGAGCCGCTCGAACACCCGGGCCCGGACGGGCGGATCCACCTGCCGGGCGAGTCGGCGGTCGTCCTCGGGCCGTGAGGGCCGCTACTCGACGACCGCCAGCTCGCGCGGGGCGTTGTTGAGGCGGCGCCCGCCGTCCTCGGTGACGGTCACGATGTCCTCGATGCGGACGCCGAACCGGCCGGGCAGGTAGATGCCCGGCTCCACGGAGAAGCACATGCCGGGGACCATGGGCTGCTCCTCGCCCTCGACCATGTACGGCGGCTCGTGGGTGGTGACGCCGATGCCGTGGCCGGTGCGGTGGATGAACCGGTCGCCGTAGCCGAACTCGGTGATCACCGCGCGGGCGGCCCGGTCCACCTCCTGGCAGGAGACGCCGGGCCGGACCGCGGCCACCCCGGCCCGCTGGGCCTCGCGGACGACGTCGTGGACGCGCTGCTCCTCGGCGGTCGGCTCGCCCACGTGCACGGTGCGGGAGATGTCGGAGCCGTAGCCGTACCGCAGGCCGCCGAAGTCGAGGACGATCATGTCGCCGTGCCGGATGACCCGCTCACCGGCCTCGTGGTGCGGGTTGGCGCCGTTGGGGCCGGAGCCGACGACGGTGAAGTCGACCTGGGAGTGGCCGTGCGTGCGCAGCAGCGCGGCCAGGTCCTCGGCGACCTCGGTCTCCCGGCGGCCCGCGAAGGGGACGTGGAGGATCTGCGCGTAGGCGGCGTCGGCCGCGGCGCCCGCCGCGGCGAGGCGCTCCAGCTCCCGCTCGTCCTTCACCGCGCGCAGCATGGGCAGGGCGTCGGTGAGGGGCACGTAGGAGGTGGCGGGCAACTCCCTTTGCAGTCCGAGGAGGTGCAGGGCCCAGGTGTTGTCGCTCACCCCGAAGCGCCCGGCCGCGTCCAGCAGCGGGGCGCTCAGCGCGTACGGGTTCTTCCCGTCGGCCCAGTCCCGCAGGGTCAGCGCGGCGGCGCCGGGGGCCTTGGCGGCGTCGGGGGCCTCCAGTGCGGGCACCACGAGCACCGGCTCCTGCCCGGTGGCCAGGACCAGCAGGGTGAGCCGCTCGGTCTCGGCGGTGGGGCGGTAGCCGGTGAGGTGCGTGAGGTCGGGCCCGGGCGCGATCAGCAGCCCGGCCAGTCCGGCGTCGGCGGCCGTCTGCGCGGCGGCGGCCATCCGGGCGGCGTAGTCCTCGGACGTGAAGGGTGCGGGTTCACGGGTCATGCGGGTGATCCTGCCGTGGGCCGCGCGGCGGGGGTAGGGGCCGCGCCGGGCCGGCGCCCGCGCGGCCCCGGCCGCCGCGGAATAAGGCGTCGCGGAATAAGGCGTCGCGGGAGCACCCCTCTGATCGGCTATGCTGTGCATGCACGTCGAACGGGTGGTCCGCCGCCCTTCGTGGTGGGTGTAGCTCAGTTGGTAGAGCACCTGGTTGTGGTCCAGGTGGCCGCGGGTTCAAGTCCCGTCACTCACCCTGTGGGTCCCGTGAGGGGTACGAGGTTTCCTCGTACCCCTCACGGGCGTTTCCCCGTTCCGCCGAGGGCCTGTCCCGCCGAGGCCCGGGCCCGCCCGGCAGACCCCGCCTCGGCGGCGGCCTGCCGGGGTGGCGCGCGTCACACCGGTCCGCCGGCCGACGCGGGCGGGACCCGGTCAGACGGTCTTGATCGCCGGGTCGGAGCGGCCCGGCGCACTCGTCTCCACGTGGCCGGCGAAGCGGCGCAGGAAGGTGGCGTCCTTGTCGGAGACGACCTTGACGTCGTACCAGCGCGCCGTCGTGGCGAGGTTCACCGTGTGGGAGACCGTGGCGCCGGGACTGACCGCGATGGTCTGGGCCGCGCCGCCGTAGGCGTTGGTCACCGTGAGGCTGACCGCGGCCGTACCGGGGTTGGTCAGGGTGAGGGCCAGGTTGCCGGTGGAAGCCGTGTGGCGGGCCGTGACCTCGGGGCCGGCCGTCTTCGTCGGGCCCTTCCAGGTGCGCAGGAAGCCGTTCGGACCCCAGACGGTGAGGTTGATCTGGTTGCCGGTGGAGCTGCTGGTGCTCCAGGTGTCCGAGAGGGTCTTGCCCGCCTCGACCGTGTAGGGCCAGGGGCCGTCCGTACGGTTGCCCGAGGTGCTGTGGAAGTGGGCGCCGAGGGTGGGGCCGGAGGCGAAGGTCAGGGTGAACTTGCCGGTGGAGGTGGTGCGGGCGCCGTCCACGTACGGGCTGTAGCCCAGGGCGCGGGTGGGCTTGGACCCGGCCTCCTGCCGGGGCAGGGCGCCGGTGGCCGGCGGGGTGGGGTGGTAGGACGGGTGGCGGTTCTTGTCCGGCGGGACGTACCCGGCCGTGGAGGGCAGCGCGGCCGGCGCGGCGTCCGCCCGGGTGAAGTCGAACGCCGAGGTCAGGTCACCGCAGACCGCACGGCGCCACGGCGAGATGTTGGGCTCCTGCACCCCGAAGCGCTTCTCCATGAAGCGGATCACCGAGGTGTGGTCGAAGGTCTCGGAGCAGACGTAGCCGCCCTTGCTCCACGGCGAGACCACGATCATCGGGACGCGCGGGCCGAGCCCGTAGGGGCCGGCCGCGTAGCCGCCGCCACCGCTGTAGAGGTCGCCGGTCACGCTCGCGGTGGACAGGCCCCAGGCCGAGGAGGCCGGCGGGTACGGCGGCACCACGTGGTCGAAGAAGCCGTCGTTCTCGTCGTAGGTGATGAACAGGGCGGTCTTCGCCCACACCGCCGGATTCGACGTCAGCGCGTCCAGGACCTGCGAGATGTACCAGGCGCCGAAGTTCGTCGGCCAGTTGGAGTGCTCGCTGAACGCCTCGGGGGCCGCGATCCAGGACACCTCGGGCAGGGTGCCGGCCGCGACGTCGGCGCGCAGCCCGTCGAAGTACCCGCCGCCCGCCTTCACGTTGGTGCCCGTGCGGGCCTTCTCGTACAGGGGGCTGCCGGGCTGCGCGTTGCGGTAGGCGTTGAAGTAGAGCAGCGAGTTGTCGCCGTAGTTGCCGCGGAAGGCGTCGTCGATCCAGCCCCAGTGGCCGGCCGCGTTCAGGCCGTCGCCGATGTCCTGGTAGACCTTCCAGGAGACCCCGGCCGCCTCCAGCCGCTCGGGGTAGGTCTTCCAGCCGTAGCCCAGCTCCTGGTTGCCGAGGACGGGGCCGCCGCCGGTTCCGTCGTTGCCGGTGTAACCCGTCCACATGTAGTAGCGGTTGGGGTCGGTGGCCCCGATGAAGGAGCAGTGGTAGGCGTCGCACACGGTGAAGGCGTCGGCCAGGGCGTAGTGGAACGGTATGTCGTTCCGGGTCATGTACGACATCGTCGTGGCCGTCTTGGCCGGGACCCACTTGTCGTACTTGCCGTTGTTGTAGGCCTGGTGGCCGCCCGCCCAGTCGTGGTTCAGGCCCTCGAGGAACTGCATGCCGAGGTCCGCGATCTGCGGGTTGAAGGGGAGGATGTCCTTGGTCCCGTTGGACTGGTGGAACACGGACTTGCCGTTGTCCTGGAGGACCGGCCTCGGGTCGCCGAAGCCCCGGACGCCCTTCATCGCCCCGAAGTAGTGGTCGAAGGACCGGTTCTCCTGCATCAGGACGACGACGTGCTCGATGTCCTGGATCGTGCCGGTGGTGCCCTGGGCCTGGATGGCGGCGGCCCGCGCGATGCTGTCGTTCAGCATCGTCAGCGCGGCGGTGCCGCCCGCGATCTGCAGGAACCTGCGGCGGTTGAGTTCTGCCATGGCGTGACGACCTCTGCGGGTGAGGGGGGAGGGGGAGGCGAGGGGCGCCCCAAGGACAGCGCCCCCCGGGTACCGGACGGAGATCCCTGCCTGACAGCCGGCCGTACAGCCGGAGAACGGCAGTGGTCACCGCCGACGGCCCGCGCGTCTGGCGAAGACGGTAGGCGAACCACCCGCCGCGCAACAGCCCCCGGAGTCACTCCACTTCGAGGTCGGCCCGCCCGTACGGGGATACTCATCCGGCCCGTGCACCGATCTGAGCATCCGTACTCAGGTCCGGGAGATGGCGGCTTGTCATCGTGTGGGCATGCCCTTTCAGCCAAGTGACCGAAGGCCGCGCGCCGGGATAACCGCCGTCGGCAGCATGCTGCCCGCCGAGGTGCTCTCCTCGGACTCCCTCCAGCGGGAGGTCGCCCGGCTCAGCGGCCTCACGCTGCCGCCGACGCTGCTGCGGCAGGCCACCGGGATCGTCTCCCGCCGCGTCGCGGGCCCCGAGGTGTACGCCTCCACCCTCGCCGTGGGCGCCGCCCGCCGGGCGCTGGACGCGGCCGGGCTGGGCCCGCTCGACATCGACCTGCTGCTCTTCGCCTCCGCCTCCCGGGACATGGTCGAGCCCGCCACCGCGCACATCGTGCAGTCGGAACTGGGCTCGCGGGCCCACGCCCTGGACGCCACCAACGCCTGCAACAGCTTCGTGAACGGGATCGACCTCGCCCGGTCGATGATCCTGGCCGGGCGGGCCCGGCGGGCCCTGGTGGTCACCGGGGAGACGCCGAGCCGCGCGGTGCGCAAGGACCCCGCCGACATCGCCGAGTTCCGCAGCGGCTTCGCGGGGTACACGTTCGGAGACGCGGGGGCCGCCGTGGTCGTGGAGGCCGTGGAGCGCGGCGGGATCCTCGACGTGGACACGGAGACCCACTCGGAGCACTGGGAGGTCGGCGGCATCCCGGGCGGCGGTTCGCGCCACCCGCGCGGGGACGGGTACACCTACTTCCGCGGCGACGGGCACGAACTGCGCGGCGTCTTCGAGAAGGTGGGCACCGCCGTCATCGACCGGACCCTGCACCGGACGGGGATGGACTGGGACGGCTTCGCCAAGGTGCTGGTGCACCAGGTGACCGTGCCGTACCTGGAGCGGTTCGCGGAGCTGACCGGAGTGCCGGCCGGGAAGCTCGTGGTGACCGTGCCCGAGCTCGGCAACGTGGCGAGCGCGAGCATCGGGATCCAGCTGGACCGGGTGTTCGCGGAACTGGAGCCGGGGCAGCGGGTGTTGTTCGTCGGCCTCGGCGGTGGCATCAGCATCATGACGATGGTCTGGGAGAAGTCGTGAACCGGTCCCTGTGGGTGGTCGTGCCCGCGCACGAGGAGGAGGCCCGCCTCGCGCAGACCCTGCGCGCCCTGGCCGAGCAGCGGGACCGGGACTTCACCCTGCTCGTCGTCGACAACGCCTCGGCGGACCGGACGGCCGAGATCGCCCGGGAGTTCGCGGCCCGCGCGCCCTTCCCGGTCGAGGTGATCGAGGAGCCGCAGAAGGGCGTCGGCTCGGCCGTCGACACCGGCTTCCGGTACGCGATCGGCCGCGGCGCCGCCCTGCTCGCCCGCACGGACGCCGACTGCCTGCCCCGGCCCGGCTGGACGCACGCCGCGCGGACCGCCCTCGCGCGGAGCCCCGGACTGGTGTGCGGGCGGATCGTCGCACGGCGCGACGAGCACGGCCCGCTCGGCCGGGCCGGCTTCGGCCTGCTCGTCGCGCTCGCCGCGCTGTTCGGCCGGCTGCGGCCCGGCCACGCGCGCCGCAACGGCTTCCGGGCCCCGTACCGCATGCACGCCGGCAACAACATGGCCATCACCGCCGAGCTGTACCTGGCCGTCGGCGGCATGCCCCGGCGCCCCTCCCCCACCGACCGGCTCTTCCTCAACGCCGTACGCCGCCACACCGACCGGATCGCGCACTGCCGGGAGATGGTCGTGGAGAACTCCACGCGACGCCTGCGGGCCTACGGGATCGCGGGCACCGCCCGCTGGTACCTGGACCAGGGCAGCGGCACGCACGGAACGGATCCCCGCTGATGCTCGACCGCCTCGACCACGCGCTGCGCAGCCGCCCCGAACAACCCGCCGTGCTCACCGCCACCCGGACCGGCGCGCCCCGGGTCCGGGCCACCCGCGGGGAACTCGCCGAGCTGTCCGACGCGTTCGCCGCCGCCCTGCACGCGCGCGGGCTGCGCGCCGGGGACACCGTCGGGGTCGCCGTACGGCCCGGCCCGCGGGCCCTGGCCGTCCTGCTCGCCCTGTGGCGGCTCGGGCTGCGCGGGGCCGTGCTCGACCCGGGGGCGGGGCCCGACGTGCTGCGCGCCCGGCTGTCCCTGGCCCGGCCCGCGCTGGTGCTGGCCGACGCGGCCGCGCAGGCCGTGGCCGGCTGGGCCCGGCCGCTGGCCCGCCGGGCCGGGCTCGCGCTGCCCGACCTGGCCGAGTTGGGCCCGGTGGCCACCGTCGGACCCCGGCTGCCGGGCTGCGCGCCCGCGCTGGACCTGGCGGCCCCCCGGGCGGGGGTGCCCGTGCACGGGGACCACGACGGGGACGCGGTCATCGTGTTCACCTCGGGGACCACCTCCCGGCCGCGCGCCGTGGTGCACACCCGGTCGAGCCTGGCCGCCGGGATGGCCACGGTCGCCGCCCTCTTCGACGCGGCTCCGGACCAGCCCGTGCTCGGGGGCACCTTCTTCGTCCTGGTCCCCTCGCTGACCTGCGGCGCCCCCGTCGCGCTCCCGGCCCGCGACCCGAAGGTGCTGGCCCGCCAGCTCCACCGGCTGCGCCCCCGGGACACCTATCTGACCCCGCCCGGACTGCGGGACGCGCTGGACGCCGGAGCCCGTTTCCACGGCCGGGTCTGGACGGGCTCGGCCCCGGCCGACGCCGCGCTGCTGGAGCGGGTACGGGCGGCGGGCGCGGCCCGGGCCTGGGGGGTGTACGCACTCACCGAGCTCTTCCCGGCCGCCGCGGTCGAGGCACGGGAGAAGTCCGCCTTCGAGGGCCCGGGGGACCTGGTCGGCGCCCCGCTGCCGGGCGTCCTGGCCCGGACCGACGCGGACGGCCAGCTGCTGCTGACCGGGGCCGCGGCCCGCGACCGCTACCTCGGCGAGGAACCCGAAGCGTGGGTGCGCACGGGCGACCGGGCGCGGCTGGACGGCACGGGCCGGATCGTCCTGGAGGGCAGGTGCAAGGACATGGTGCTGCGCCGGGCGGAGAACATCTACCCGGGGCTGTACGAGCCGGCCCTGCACGTGCCAGGGGTGGAACTGGCCGTGCTCGTCGGGGTCCCGGCGGGCGACGGCGACGAACGGCTGGTCGCCGTCGTACAGCCGGGGCGCGGCGCGGACGAACACGGCCTGCGCAGCGCCCTGTCGGGCCCGCTGCACCGGATGGGCACGGCCCGCCCCGACGCCCTCCTCTTCGCCCGCATCCCCCTGTCGGGGCGCTCCCGCAAACCGGACCGGGCGGCCACCTCCGCCATGGCGGCCCAACGCCTCGGCCCGACGGCGTGACGTCCCGCCGGGCACCCGCCCGGCCCGCCGGGGCCGCCCGCGTGCGGTTCCCGTAGTCCCGAACCTCGAGAAAGTGCGTACCGATGAGCGACACGTCCCACGCCAAGGCCCGGCGCCGCGACCGCCGGGTCTACCTGGGCAGCCACCCGGTGCTGTTCGGGCTGCTCGCCGCGACGCGCGGGCGGCCCGTCCGCCGGATCGGCGGCACCCTGCTGGTGCACGGGGCGGAGGCCTACCGGCAGGCGCTGACCCGGCTGCCGCTGGACCGGACCGCCGAGGGCACCACGGGCGGCGCGGCGCGCTCCGCGCTGGCGGGCGACGGGGGCGTGCTCTTCGACCAGGAGGGCAGCGGGCACCGCTCGGACCGGCGGGACCTGGCCGGGCAGCTCTCCGCGGCCGGGGTGGCACGGCTGCGCGAGCGGTGGCAGCCGCTGCTCGTACGCGGCCTCGAACCCCTCGCGCACGGCGGGGCGGTGGACCTGGTCGGGCTCTCCCGGGAGCTGGCGGGTTCGGTGGTCTGCGCGCTGCTGGGCACGGACGCCGATCCGCGGGCCGTGGCCGCGGCGGCCGCCGAGGCGGCGGCCGCTTCCGTACGCAGCCACCTGCCGGGTCCGCGCCGCCCGGGCGCCGAGTCCGCGGCGGTCCGGTCGGCGGCCCGCCTGCGCGCCCTGCTGTCCCCGGCGGCCCTGAACGAGGGCCGTCGGGGCTACGGGCCGCTCGACGCCGGGGCGCCGCACGACACGGCCCATGACGGCGGGACCCCGCACGGCAGGATCCCGTACGACGGGCCGGCGAACGACGGGCCGGCGAACGACGGGCCGGCGAACGACGGCGCGTTGGCCGCGATGGTGGCGGTGGCCGCGGTCAACACCACCGTGGCCGCGCTGCCGCGGGCGGTGGCCTGGTGCGCCGACGCCGGGCTCTGGGACCAGGCCGCCGACGAGGCCCTGCGCCCGGCGCTGGCGGCCGAGCTGCTGCGGGTCACGGCGGCCTCGCCGCTGCTGCCCCGGGTGGCCGCCGCGGACGGCACGGTCGGCGGCTGCCCGGTGCGGGGCGGCGACCGGCTGCTGCTGGTCGCCCGGCACGCCGCCGAGGCGCACCGGCGCGATCCCGACGCCCGGCGGCCGGCCGGGCCGGGGACCGCCCGGCTGGTGTTCGGCTCCGGGCCGCACGCCTGCCCCGGCGCCCGGCTGGCCGAGGTGCAGCTGGCCGACGTACTGGCGGCCCTGGCCCCCGCGCGGCCGGTGGTGACGCGGGCCCGGGTGGACCGGCGGGCGGCCCTGCCGGGCTGGCGGACGCTGCTGGTGGAGGCCCGCGCATGAGCTCGCGTACCAGCCCGCGCACCAGCCCTCGTACGAGCCCGCGCATCGCGGTCACCGGGGCGAGCGGCTTCTGCGGCGGGCACGTGGCCCGGGCGGCGGTCGCGGGCGGGGCGGAGGTGGTGTGCGTGGGCCGCAGGCCCGGCCCGCTCGGCGAGCACCGCTTCTGGGACGCCGCCCGGCACGATCCGGACCTGACCGGGGTGGACCTGGTGGTGCACTGCGCGGCGGCGGTCGGCGATCCGGCGCCCGGCTCCCGGGCGGAGGCGCTGATGCGCGCGGTCAACGTGGACGGGACGGAGCGGCTGCTGCGGGCGGCGGGCGGCCGGCCCGTGGTCTGGGTGAGCAGCGCCAGCGTCTACGACCCGCGGATCGACCGGAGCCTGGTCACCGAGGACCATCCGCGCACCGGCCAGCTGAACGCCTACGGCCGGACCAAGGCGGCGGGCGAGGCCCTCGCGCTGGCCGGCGGTGCGGTCGTACTGCGGCCGAGGGCGGTCTACGGCCCCGGCGACACCCAGCTGCTGCCGCGGCTGCTCTCCCGGGTCCGGGCCGGGACCCTGCTGCTGCCGGGGCCGGACGTGCGGCTCAGCCTGACGGCGGTGGAGAACCTCGCCGAGGCCTGCCTGGCGGCGGCCGGCTGGCCCCCGGGCGCCTACAACGTGGCCGACGCGCAGCCGTACGACCGTGACCTGGCCGTACGGGAGGTCCTGCGGGCCCATGGCCGCCGGGCCCGGATCCGGCACCTGCCGCTGCCGGTGGCGCGTGCGGCGGCCCGGTTCGCGGAGTCCCTGCCGACGGCCGAACCGGTGCTCAGCCGCTACGCGGTGGACCAGCTCGCCCGTCCGGTGGTCCTGGACACGGCCCGGGCCCGTTCCCTGGGCTGGACCCCGGGCCGGACCCTGGCGGACTACCTGGCCTCGGTGGTGCCCGGTGCGGGCCGGGGCGGGCGGGTCAGGCCGTCGCCGGGGCGCCCGCGCGGACGATGAGCCGGTCGAGGAGCGCGAGCAGGCAGGCGCGGACGTCGGGGCGGGAACGGGCGTCCAGCATGAGGACGGGGGTGGCCGGGTCGCGCAGGTGCAGCGCCGCCCCGATCTCCTCGGCGGTGTAGGGCTGTTCGCCGTGGAAGCAGTTCGCGCCGACCACGAAGGGCAGTCCGCGGCTCTCGAAGAAGTCGACCGCGGCGAAACTGCGGTCCAGGCGGCGCGTGTCGACCAGGACGATCGCGCCGAGGGCCCCGTTCAGCAGGTCGTCCCACATGAACCAGAAGCGCTCCTGGCCCGGGGTGCCGAACAGGTACAGGACGACTCCGGCGTCGGTGAGGGTGAGGCGGCCGAAGTCCATCGCCACGGTGGTCACCGTCTTGGACTCGATGCCGTCGAGGTCGTCGACGCCGACACCGGCGGCCGTCAGCCGCTCCTCCGTGCGCAGGGGCTCGATCTCGGAGATCGTCTCGACCAGGGTCGTCTTGCCGACTCCGAATCCCCCGGCGACGAGGATCTTGACGGGGGCCGCTCCCCGCGGGGCGGGAATGTCATATCCGGGCAAGGTTGTCCCTGATTCTCATGAGCAGGTGGACGTCGGTGGTCTCGGCTCCGTCCAGGGGAGGCCGGTGGTGGATCAGCCCGCGGTCCGCGAGTTCGCCCAGGAGCAGCGTCATCGGGGTGAGGCGGATGTGCATCCGCGCCGCGATCTCCGCGACCGCCAGGCCGCCCGGGGAGGCGCACATGGCGAGGATGGCCCGCCACTCGGTGGGCAGGCCGCCCTGCGCGTCCCCGTCGGCCGCCGCCGTGATCGTGGTGTCCATGGTGAGGACGGTGTGCGGAGCGGCCGTACGCCCGTCGGTCAGGGCGTACAGCCGCGTACGGCGGCGGCGCGGCGGGGGCTGGGGCTCGTCCTGCGGCATTACGCGGTCGGCACCTGGCCGCGCTCCGGGGTGCCCAGCCATTCGCCGAGCGCCTGGGCGGTCCGTACGGCCTCGCCGCCCAGCTCCCCGAGGCGGGCCTTGCGGGAGGTCACCACGATGAGCGTGCTGCCCTCGCCGCACCCGACGATGCACAGGTACCTGTCGTCCATCTCGATCAGCTGGCGGATGACGCGGCCGCCGTCGACCTCCCGTGATATCGCCTTCATCGTGGCCGCGATGCCGGAGGCCGCGGCCGCCATGCGCTCGGCCTGGGGCTCGTCCAGCAGGTAGGCGCTGAGCTTGATGCCGTCGTTGGACAGCAGGACGGCTCCCTGGATGCCGGCGATCCGGTTCAGGTTGTTGTCCAGGACGCTGTAGATGGCGTTGTCGGTCGCTGCGTTCGATGAGGTAGTCATGGCCGATCCCGTCGGAGCTCTTCTTCCACTGTCTGGGTCCCCCGTTCGTAGTCCGCCCAGGCGTCGGCCACCTCTTCGGGTGTCTCCGTGTCCGGCCGGAGGGCTGTTTCCGGGGCGCGGGGCTCCCGGAGCTGCTCGGCGATGTGGGTCTGCGGGACGCGCTCGGGCAGCGCCGGCCGGGCGGGGGCGGCGGCCAGGGCCGGCCGGACCTCGGGCTCGGGCGCCGGCACGGGCGCGGACACCGGCACGCGCGCGGGCAGCTTCACGGGGCGGCTCGGCAGCCCGGCGGCCGTGTGCTCGACCGGCTCCGGTCCGCGCTCCACGGCGGGACGGGGCGCCGGCAGGGCGGCGGGCGGCTCCGGGGACCGGGCCGGGACCGCGACCGCGACCGGGGCCGACGCCGCGGGCGCGCGCGGCGTCTCCCCTTCGGTCGCCACCAGCAGCTCCCCGGGCAGGATCACCACGGCGGAGGTGCCCCCGTACACCGAGCGGCGCAGGGTGACGGTCGCCCGGAGCTGGTCGGCGAGGTGGCCGACGACGAAGAGCCCGAGCCGGTGCGCGTTCTGCGCCAGGACGGAGTACGGCGGTGCCTGGTGGAGGCGCCCGTTCATCTCCTCGTACCGCTCGGGGCTCACCCGCGGTCCGCGGTCCTCGATCTCGACCGACAGCCCGTCCGCGACCATCTCGGCGCGGATGACCACCTTCGACCGCGGCGGGGAGAACCGGGTGGCGTTGTCCAGTAGTTCCGCGAGCAGGTGGCTGACCTGGCTGATCGCCTGCGGCTCCACACTGGTCTCGTCCAGGGCCTGCCGCTCGATGCGCCGGAAGTCCTCGACCTCCGCGGCGGCTTCGCGCAGCAGGTCGGCGATGCGCATGGGCTCGGTGTGCGGGTCGGGGACCTCGCCGCCCGCCAGGATGAGCAGGTTCTCGATCTGCCGCCGCATGCCGACCGTGAGCTGGTCGGCGCGCATCAACTGGGCGAGCAGCGCCTCGTCGTGGCCGAAGGTGTCCTGGAGGTCCTCGGTGAGGCTCAGCTGGCGGCTGACCAGGTTCCCGGTGCGCGAGGCGATGCCGGTGGCGAACAGGCCGAACCCGTGGCGCTCGGCGGCAAGCTGCCGGTGCCCGTCGACGGACACGGCGACGGCCCGGGCGAACGCGTCGCTGATGCGTCCGACCTCGTCCCCGTCCCCGCGCACCGCCGGGAGGACCGCGTCGTCGACGGGCCGGCCGCGCTGGAGCCGGTCGACGACGTCGGGGAGGGTCTCCTCGGCGACGGTCACCGTGCGTTCGTGCAGGTCGTGCAGGCGGCGCAGCAGCGACCGCGTGGTGAGCACGACGACGGTCACGACGACCAGCAGCCCGCCGCCGCTTCCGCCGATGAGCCAGGCGACCTCGGTCTCCAGCTCGGCGGCCTTGGCCTCGCCGAGCGTGAGCACCTTCCGCGCCCGGTCGATGTTGAGGGAGGCCATCTGCACGGAGAAGTTCGCGTGCGCGGACCGCCAGCCGGCGACCTCGGCGGGCAGTCTGACGCCGGATTCGACGTCCGTGTGGTCGGCGATGATCGCGTTCTCGATGCGGAGCTTCGCCTGCCAGTCCGGGGAGGCGACGATCCGCTCGTAGAACCGCCGGTCGCGCTCGGGCAGGTACGGCACGATCCAGGTCTCGTACAGGTGCCGGTGGGCGCCCACGGCGCTGATGAACTGGTCGAAGCCGGCGGCGCTCAGCTGCCTGGACGGTCCGGCCAGCGACAGGATCGTGTCCTCGCGCGCCACCATCTCGGTGGCGGCGAGCATGGACACCACGGGCCGGTTCTCCTGGACGATGTCGGCGTCGTCCGCGTGGCTGAACTCCCGCTGGTACGCCTGGATGACCGCGTCGATCACGCCCGTGTAGTAGGCGAGGGTGCCGTCGGCGCCGCCGGTGCGGGCATCCGCGCGCTGACGGTACGCGGCCAGGCCCTCCAGCCGCCGGTTCACGTCGTCGAACGACGTGTTCGAGGCTTCGGCCAGCCCGCGGAATCCGGCCACGCCCTGGTCGGTCGCGTCGCGCCGGATCCGCAGCTCCTCCTCGGCGCCGGCGGTGCCCGCCCACAGCCCGGCGGTCATCGTCCGCTCGGCCTGCATGTCGACCATGAGCGTGTACAGGGGTAGGCCGATCCGCTCGGCGTCCGCGACATCGGCCCGCAGGAGCTCCGACTGCGCCAGCAACCGTTCGGCGGTCACCGCCACTTGGGTGCCCATCGCCGCGGTGGGGATCACCGCCAGCCAGATCAGCAGCGTGCGCAGGCGCACCCTGCGCCGGCGGCGGGCCGTCGACTGCCCTGGTACGCCTTCGGGTTCTATCGGAGACATCGGACCTCGGGAACGGGGGCGGCGGGGGCAGCCGGGCAGCCGGGCCGGTCACAACCGGTCGGATTGCGGCGGGATATGAGGGTGCCGATCATAACCAGCCATCCCGAGGAAACAGATAGGTGTCTTCCGCGGCCAAAGCGTGCTATTGGCGGCGGATCATCGCGGTCGGGAGGCCTGATCGGTACCCGACCGCGACGTCCCCGACACCGGAGCGGGCTCCTCCCGGCCCGCACGGGGCCGGGAGGAGCCCGCCGGGGGCGCGCCGGTCAGGCCCCGTCGGAGGCCGGGGTGAGGCGCAGCGAGATGGAGTTGATGCAGTAGCGCTGGTCGGTGGGGGTCGGGTAGCCCTCGCCCTCGAAGACGTGGCCCAGGTGCGAGCCGCACGTCGCGCAGCGGACCTCGGTGCGGACCATGCCGTGCGAGGTGTCGGCGATCAGCTCGACCGCGTCGGTGTCCTTCGGATCGAAGAAGGACGGCCAGCCGCAGTGCGAGTCGAACTTCTCCGTGGACCGGAACAGCTCGGCGCCGCAGCCGCGACAGGAGTAGACGCCTTCCGTCTTGGTGTCCGTGTACTCACCGCGGAAGGCCGGCTCGGTGCCCGCGAGGCGCAGCACCTGGTATTCGGACGGGGTCAGCTCCGCCTGCCACTGCTCGTCCGTCTTCTCGACCTCGTACGACATGTCTCCCGCTCCCTTAGTTCGACAGGCGGGCGAGGATGGCCGGACCGAGGTCCGTGACGTCGCCCGCGCCCATCGTGAGAACGAGATCGCCGGGCTTGGCCATTCCCGCGATGACCTCGGCGACGGCGCCCTTGTCGTGCTCGGCCGTGACGTCGGCGCCCGCGGCGCGGGCGGCGGCGATGATGATCTCGCTGGTGATGCCGGGCAGCGGGTCCTCGCGGGCCGGGTAGATGTCCAGGACCACGGAGGCGTCGGCGAGGGCCAGGGCCTGGCCCATCTCCTTGCCGAGCTCCTGGGTGCGGGAGAACAGGTGCGGCTGGAAGACGACGAGGATCCGGGAGTCCCCGGCGGCGCCGCGGATGGCCTCCAGGTCGGCGGTCATCTCGGTGGGGTGGTGCGCGTAGGAGTCGATGACCTGGACGCCGGCCGCCTCGCCCTTGAGCTGGAGGCGGCGCTTGACCCCGGTGTACTTGCCGAGGGCGGAGGCCAGGTTGTGCGCGGGGATGCCGAGGGCGACGCCGGCGGCGAGGGCCGCGACGGCGTTGTGCGCGTAGTGGCGGCCGGGCACGGAGACGGTGAAGGTGAGCATCCGCCCGTCCAGGACGACCGTGACCTCGCTGGTCAGCCCGCGCGGGGTGATCTTGGTGATCCGGACGTCCGCGTCCGGCTCCTCACCGTACGTGACGACGTTCAGGCCCTCGCGGCCGGCGACCCGGCGGGCGATCTCGGCCGCGCCCTCCTGGCCGTGGGCGACGACCAGGGTGCCGCCGGGCACGACCTTGGAGACGAAGGTCTCGAAGGACTCGTAGATCTCCTCGATCGACGCGTAGTTCGCGTGGTGGTCGAGCTCCGCGTTGAGGATGATCGCGACCTGCGGGGTGTACTTGTGGAAGGTGCGGTCGCTCTCGTCCGCCTCGGCCACGAAGATGTCGCCCTCGCCGTGGTGGGCGTTGGAGCCGGGGGCGTCGAGGTCGCCGCCGATGGCGTACGAGGGGTCCAGGCCCAGCGCCGACAGGGACACCGCCAGCATCGAGGTGGTGGTGGTCTTGCCGTGCGTGCCGGCGACGGCGATCGGGCGCAGCCCGTCCATCAGGGCGGCGAGGGCGTCGGAGCGGTGCACGACGGGGATGCCCAGCTCGGCGGCGCGGGCCAGCTCGGGGTTGTCGGCGCGGATGGCGCTGGAGACGACCACGCAGGTGGAGTCGTCGGCGAGGTTGCCGGGGGCGTGTCCGCCGTGGACCGTGGCGCCGTGGGCGCGCAGTGCCTGGGCGGTCTCGGAGTCCCCCCGGCTGTCGCTGCCGGCGACCCGTGCGCCGCGCTGGGCGAGGATCTTCGCGATGCCGGACATGCCGGCGCCGCCGATGCCGATGAAGTGGGGCCGTTCCATGGCGGTCGGCAGGCCGGGCTTCATTCAGGTCGCTCCAGGATCGAGGATGTGCTTCGAGCTCTGACCGCCCCAGCCTATTCGTTGTGGGCGAAGAGCTTGAGCACCGGAACGCCGACCTTGTGGCGGGCCCGGGAGGCCCAGTCCCGGTGGAAGAACTCCTCCACGAAGTGCGGCGCGGTCAGGACGATCACCTCGTCGGCGCCGGTCTCCTCGACGACGGCCTTCAGTTTGTCGAGCGGGTGGTCCTCGACGATCTGCCCGATGACGTTGGCGCCCTTCTTGCGCAGCGCGGCCATGGAGTGCTCGAGGGCCAGCTCGGCGGGGCCCCGGGCGGCGTCGCCCTCGGGCACGTCGCCCTCGCGGATGGCCTCGGGGAGCTCACCGAGCGCTACGTCGTCGATGGCGCGCAGCAGCCGGTCCTGGTCGCCGCGGGGTTGCATGAGGACGACGAAGGAGACCGAGTCGTCTCCGTGCAGGGTGGTGACGAAGTCCACGTCCACCGTGGTCAGCGGCTGCTCGATCATCAATACGCTCGTGAACACGGACGCCCTCTCCTTCATGGGCCGAGGCCGGCTGGCCGGCCCCTGCGGAAACCATCCTGCCCCGCTCTCGCGCGGGGCCTTGCGCAGATATATGTGCCCAGGTTTGTGCCCGGCGGAAGCTAAGCGGAACGAGAAATTCCGCCCCTTGTCAGATCCGACGGTAACTGGTGAAGAGGAACCCGGCCTCTTCCAGTACGGAGGCCGGCGCGAGCCGGTGCGGAACCGTGACGGAGGGCCCTCCCGCGATCCGCTGGGCGTCACCCGCCGTGAGCATCGGCGAGATCGTCAGGCACAGCTCGTCGAGGGCGTCGGCGGCCACGAGCTGGCCCAGCAGCCGGGGCCCGCCCTCGGTGAGCTGGCGGCGCAGCCCGCGCCCGGCGAGCTCCCGCACCGCGCGGGCCGGGTCCACCGCGGCCCCGTCGCCCGCCACCACGACCTCGGCCCCGGCCGCGAGGGCCTCGGCGACCCTGTCGGCGGGCGCGGCGGCCCCGGTGACCACCAGGGTCGGCACGAGCGGGGAGGTGAACAGGGGCAGGCCGAAGTCCAGGTCCAGGCTGGCGGTGACCACCGCGATGGCCGCGGCCGGGCCCTGTCCGGCGGCCTCCCGGCGGGCCGCGAAGTCCTCCCGGGCCCGGGCCGGGCGGTAGCCCTCCTGGCGAACCGTTTCCGCTCCGACGACCACCACATCGGCCAGCGCCCGCAGGGTCCCGAAGATCCGCATGTCGGTCGCGCCGGAGATCGGCTGGGAGCGTCCCTCGTGCTGGGCGGCGCCGTCCAGGGTGGAGACCATGTTCGCCCGCAGCCAGTGGGCCCCGTCCCCGAGGGAGGGGTACGCGTACGCCTCCGCGAGCTCGTCCAGCGACCACTCCCGGTCGGCCGGGGGCTGGGACGGGGCTGATGTCTGATCGGTCACAGGGAACAGGCGTCGCATCGGTGCAGTGTGCCACGCCCCGTAGAGTTGAGTGCTGTGTCAACATCACTCTCCGCCTCCAGTGCCACGTCCGGTCGGCCCCCGATAGCCGACGCGGGACCCCAGGCCCTGTGCGCCCGCGAGCCCCGGGTGCCCGCCGAACGGCTGGTGGCCGAGATGGTGCCGCCCCCGCGTTTCGACTCGGTGCGCTTCGACACGTACAACCCGGACCCGGCCCAGCCGAGCCAGTCCGAGGCCGTCACCGTCCTCAGCGGCTTCGCCGCCGGCCTGGGCGGGGCGCACGCGAGCGGAGCCGGCAAGCGGCGCTGGTTCAGCAAGAAGCCGGCGCCCGCGGCCGCCCCGCGCGGGGTCTACCTCGACGGCGGATACGGCGTCGGCAAGACCCATCTGCTCGCCTCCCTGTGGCACGCCACCCCGGCCGAGCCCGCGCTGAAGGCCTTCGGCACCTTCGTGGAGCTGACCAACCTGGTCGGCGCGCTCGGCTTCCAGCAGACCGTGCAGACCCTGGGCGGGCACCGGCTGCTGTGCATCGACGAATTCGAACTGGACGACCCGGGCGACACCGTCCTGGTGTCCTCGCTGCTCAGCCGCCTGGTCGAACAGGGCGTCGCGCTGGCCGCCACCTCCAACACACTGCCCGGCAAGCTCGGCGAGGGCCGCTTCGCCGCCGCCGACTTCCTGCGGGAGATCCAGGGGCTGTCGGCGCACTTCCGGCCGCTGCGGATCGACGGGCAGGACTACCGCCACCGCGGGCTGCCGGAGGCTCCGGCGCCGTTCTCCGACGAACAGGTCGCCAAGACCGCGTACGCGACCGACGGCGCGAGCCTGGACGACTTCCCCGGCCTGCTGGAGCACCTGGCCCGGGTCCACCCGAGCCGGTACGGGGCGCTGACCGACGGGATCACGGCCGTCTGCCTGACCGACGTCGGCCCGGTGCCCGACCAGTCGACCGCCCTGCGGCTGGTGGTGCTCGCCGACCGGCTGTACGACCGCGAGGTCCCCGTCCTGGCCTCCGGGGTGCCCTTCGACAAGCTGTTCAGTGAAGAAATGCTCAACGGCGGCTATCGGAAGAAGTACTTCCGAGCCATATCGCGGCTCACCGCGCTCGCCCGCGACGCGAAGCCCCTGGTGTCGCAGTAGGTTGGGGAACGCCGGGCGCCCTGGCGGGTGTCCGGCCGTTTCCACTTCTGCGAAGGGATCACCATGGCCACCACGCGTCACGCCCACACCGTCTGGGAAGGCGACCTGCTCAAGGGCAAGGGCGTCGTCACCCTGGACTCCTCGGGCATCGGCTCGTACGACGTCTCCTGGCCCGCCCGCTCCGAGGCCGCGAACGGCAAGACCAGCCCCGAGGAGCTGATCGCCGCCGCCCACTCCAGCTGCTACTCGATGGCGCTGTCCCACGCCCTCGCCGGCGCCGGCAACCCGCCCAGCCGCCTGGAGACCAAGGCCGACGTCACCTTCCAGCCCGGTGAGGGCATCACCGGCATCCACCTCTCGGTGAAGGGCGAGGTCCCGGGCATCGACGCGGACGCCTTCGCCGCCGCCGCCGAGGACGCGAAGAAGAACTGCCCCGTCAGCCAGGCCCTGACCGGCACGACGATCACCCTGAGCGCCGAACTCGTCTGACGGCCGGCACCCGCCGCGCCGGAGTCCGCGGAGCGCGCGTCCCCGCGGACTCCGTCCGGGGCGGACCCCGGCGGGGGACGCCCACCCGGGCGGACCGCTGTGGTACGACGGGCCGATGTCCGTCACCCGACGCAGTCTGCTCGCCGCCGGCGGGATCGTCTTCAGCGGGGCGCTCGGCGCCCTGTTCACCAGCAGGGCCGGCGCCGCCCGGCCGACGCGCGGGTACGGGCCGCTGCTGCCCGACCCGCGCGGACTGCTCGACCTGCCCGCCGGGTTCTCCTACCGGGTGCTCTCCCGCGCGGGCGGCCCGCTGCGCTCGGGCGAGGGCACCGTCCCGGCCAACTGCGACGGCATGGCCGCCTTCGGCGCGGGCGCCGGGCGGGTGCGGCTGGTCCGCAACCACGAGAACCGCGCCACGGCCGCCCTGCGCGTGCCCGCCGTCGCCGGGCTGACGTACGACCCCGGGGCGCTGGGCGGCTGCACCGTCCTGGAGCTCGGCGCGGACGGGCGGGTCACCGGGGAGCGGGTCGCCCTCGCCGGCACCGCCGTCAACTGCGCGGGCGGCCGCACCCCTTGGAACACCTGGCTGAGCTGCGAGGAGACCGAGGAGCGGGCGGGCGGCTCCGGCTACGCGAAGGACCACGGCTACGTCTTCGAGGTGGACCCCGCGGACCCGCACCGCTCGGGCGCCGTCCCGCTGACCGCGCTGGGCCGCTTCGCCCACGAGGCCGTCGCCGTGGACCCGTACCTCGGGGTCGTCTACGAGACCGAGGACGCCTTCGACCCGCCCTTCGGGCTGTTCTACCGCTTCCTGCCCGCCCGGCCGCTCGGCGGCCCCGGTTCGCTGCGGGCCGGCGGCGTGCTGGAGGCACTGCGCGTGCCGGGGCTGGCGGACCTGGCCGTCGTGGACCGGCCCGGGGCGGAGTTCCCGGTGGAGTGGGTGCGCGTACCCGACCCCTCGGCGGCCGGGACCGCGATCCGGTTCCAGGACTTCGGGCGGGGCGGGATCACCCACGCGCAGAAGCTGGAGGGCTGCTACTGGGGCGGCTCCGGCGTCCACTTCGTCTCCAGCTACGCCCGCCGCGGCGAGGGCGCGGGCGCCGACCACCACGGGCAGGTGTGGTTCTACGACCCGCTGCGCGCCCGGCTCCGGCTGGACGTGCTGTTCGGCCCGGCCGCCGACGTCCGGCTGCCCGGGGACTCCCCCGACAACATCTGCCTGGCCCCGGACGGCGGGCTGATGGTGTGCGAGGACGGCGGCGGGGCGCAGTACGTGTTCGGCGTGACGGTCGCCGGCGAGGTGTACCCGGTGGCCCGCAACGCCGAGGACATCGGCCGGCCGGGTGCGCCGGAGTGGGGGGAGTTCGCCGGGGTCACCTTCTCCCCCGACGCGCGGACCATGTACGTCAACACCTACGCGCCGGGGACCACCTTCGCGGTGACCGGGCCCTGGCAGTGACCGCGCGGCCGGGCGGTCGCCCTCGGCCGGGGCGGCACCGTCCGGAGGTGTCCCGCGGGTGACTTCGGCGGAGGGGAGTGCCGCACGCGGCTACTTTCCACATAGTCATATATTTTGCCTGCGTGACCATTTCCGTGCGCAAAGCGGCGTCCGCAGCCGTGCTCAGTGCCGTCCTCGGCGCCGCCCTCGCGGGATGCGGGGGCGGCTCCGGCCCGTCGGACGCCGGCCGCGAGGCCCGTCTGGGGACCCCGGCGGCGTCCGCGTCCGCCTCCGCGTCCGCTCCCGCACCCGGCGCGCCGTCGGCGGCCGGGGCCGCGCCGCAGGCCGGCGCCCCTGCCAAGCCCCCGACCATGGCGCCCGGCCCCAACGGCCTGACCCCGGTCTTCGAGCGGGCCCGGCAGCACACCGACAAGACCGTGGCACTGACCTTCGACGCCGACATGACCGCCGACCAGGGGGCGCGCGCCGCGGGCGGGGAGCGGTTCGACAACCCCCAGCTGATCGCCACCCTGCGCACGCTCCAGGTGCCGTCGACTATCTTCATGACGGGCCGCTGGGCCGAGGAGTACCCGGACCAGGCGAAGGCCATCGGCACCGACCCGAACTTCGAGATCGCGAACCACTCGTACAGCCACCACGCCTTCACGACCCCCTGCTACGGGCTGCCCGCGCTCGACGCCGCCGCCGCCCGTGCCGACGTGGACCGGGCCTTCGCCGCCTTCCGCACCGCCGGCGCGGTCAACACCGTCCCCTACTTCCGCTTCCCCGGCGGCTGCTACGACGACCAGGCGCTGCGGGCCCTGTCCACGGCCAAGGTCACGGCCGTCCAGTGGGACGTGGTCAGCGGGGACGCCTTCGCCAAGGACCCGGCCGCGGTGGCCGAGCAGGTGCTGGCGGGGGTCAAGCCCGGCTCGGTGGTGGTCATGCACTGCACGCGCAGCGCGGCGCCGGTCACCGAGGAGGCCATCCGCACGATCGTCCCGGAGCTGCGCAAGCGCGGCTACCGGTTCGTGAAGGTCTCCGAGCTCATCGGCAAGTAGCCCGGTCGGGCCTGAGGCCGGGCGGCCGGGGATCCGGGTGGCAGCGGGCCTCAGCCCGAGCAGGCCGAGCGCTGCGCGTCCTGCCACTCGCACACCGGGCACAGCACCACTCCCGGGGTCGCGATCCCGTACTCGGTGGGCTTGCCGCACTCCAGGCAGTCGGCGTACGGCGGCCCGGCGACCCGCCCGGCCGGGGCGGCGGGAGCGGGGCAGTACGACGGGTTCTCGGCCGGCTGGTCCATGCGGACGAGCCTACCCGGGACACGGGCAGTACCCCGCGTGCGGACGTCAGTGGGCCGCCGCCTCGGTGACCTCGCTCGGGCGGACGATGACGAAGCCCTCGCCGCGCAGCATCAGCTGGACGGCCTCGCCGGAGCCGCCGCGGATCATCGAGCCGACCGACTGCGAGCGGTGCAGGCCGGTCTCCAGCTGCGCGCTCCAGCCGACCACCGCGTCGGTGTCCACGTAGACCGGGGCCTCGGCGGTGACGGGGATGACGAGCGGGGTGCCGTCGCAGACCACGGCGAGCTTGCCGGTGCCGGTGAAGAGGCTGTTGAAGAGACCGCCGCCGGTCATTCCGGCGCCCTTCAGCATCTTGATCTCGTAGGACAGGGTGGCGTCGAAGCACAGCACGTTGCGCCCGTTGACGGTGAGCGCGTCGCCGGGCTCGAACTCGACGATGAAGCAGTTGCCCGCCTGGTGGGCGAACCAGGCCTCGCCCTGGCCCCGTACGGCCATCAGCGCCAGGCCCTCGCCCGTGACGGCGCGCTTGAGCATGCCGCCGATGCCCTGCCCCTTGCGTTCGAACTGCAGGCTGCCGCGGTAGGCGACCATCGAGCCCTGGCGGGCCAGCATCTCGCCGTTGACGGTGTACTTCACGGACTTGGCGTTCTGCAGGGTCATGCCGGGGACGGCGGCCGGCCGGGCCAGGTTCTCGGACGCGAAAAGGTCGCTCTTCATGCCTTCGATCCTCGCCCGGCTCGGCCACCCGCGGCATCATCCTCAAGGGGGAGGCTGGCATCCTTGGCAGGATGAGCAGCCAGCACACGAACGACACCTCAGACGTACCCGCGGTCGGCGCGGAAAGCCCCTTCCGGCAGGAGCACGTACTGCGCGACGAGGCTCCGCAGTTCGTCCTGCCGCTGGTGGTGCGGATCGAGAAGACCGGGCCGCCCGCCCGGACGGACGCGCTGGAGACGGCGGCCCGCGCCGTGCTGGTCCTGCTGACCGACGAGCGGTCGCGCGGCGAGGGCGAATGGGCCGCGGCGGTGCGGGACTGGCAGGACGCCCGGATCCGCAAGGTGGTCCGGCGGGCGCGCGGGGCGGAGTGGCGCAAGGCCGGCACCCTGCCGGGCGTCACGGTGCACGGTGACGGCTCGGAGGTACGGGTCTTCCCGCCGGTGCCCCTGGACGGCTGGCCCAAGGAGCTGGCCAAGCTCCAGGTGTCGGGCACCGACCTCGACGACCCGGAGCCCGTCGCCGGGGTCACCGAGCCGGGCCTGCCCGTGCTGTGGTTCAACCCGGGCCTCGACATGTCGGCCGGCAAGGCGATGGCGCAGGCGGGGCACGCGGCGCAGCTGGCGTGGTGGGAGCTGACGGACGCGGAGCGGGCCGACTGGCAGGCCGGCGGTTTCCGGCTGGCCGTGCGGACGGCGCCGCGCGAGCGGTGGGCGGAGCTGGGCGGCAGCGGGCTGCCGGTGGTCCGCGACGCCGGTTTCACGGAGATCGCCCCCGGCAGCGCGACGGTGATCGCCGACCACCCGGCGCTGCGCGCGCGGCTCTGACCGGCGAACCTCAAATGTTGCTCTGAACGTCCCCTGTTCGCGGTTGGCCGGTCTCCGCCGGGGCCATCACACCGGGACACGGTGCGATGAACCGCGCTGAAAGGGGGGCGAGGGACATGAAGCCCATGGCACACCTGGGGGTGGGCATCGGCTGGCGGCCGGAGATCGCGGACGCGGTCGACCGGCTGCCCGGCCTGGACTGGGTCGAGGTGGTGGCCGAGAACATCTGCCCGGGCCACCTGCCCGAGGCGCTGCTGAGGCTGCGCGAGCGCGGCGTCCGCCTGGTTCCGCACGGGGTCTCGCTGGGCCTCGGCGGCGCGGACCGCCCCGACCCGGAGAAGCTGGCGGCGCTCGGGGAGCGGGCGGTGGCGCTGGGGGCGCCGCTGGTCACCGAGCACATCGCCTTCGTCCGCAGCTCCTGGCCCGCGCTGGAGGCCGGGCACCTGCTGCCGGTGCCGCGGACGCGCGACGCGCTGGACGTGCTGTGCGAGAACGTGCGCATCGCGCAGGACGCGCTGCCCGTGCCGCTGGCGCTGGAGAACATCGCCGCGCTGTTCTCCTGGCCGGGCGAGGAGCTGACGGAGGGGCAGTTCCTGACGGAGCTGGTCGAGCGGACCGGTGTACGGCTGCTCATCGACGTGGCGAACCTGCACACCAACCGGGTCAACCGGGGCGAGGACCCGCTCGCGGTGCTCGACGCGATCCCGCTGGAGGCGCTGGCGTACGTGCACGTGGCGGGCGGTGTCGAACGGGGCGGTGTCTGGCACGACACGCACGCGCACCCGGTGCCGCCGGTGGTGCTCGACCTGCTGGCCGAGCTCCGCTCCCGGGTGGACCCGCCGGGCGTGCTGCTGGAGCGGGACGACGACTTCCCGCCGGAGCCGGAGCTGGCCTCCGAGGTGGCGGCGATCCGCGCGGTGGTCACGGCCGGCCCGGCCGTACCGACGGCCGGGGCGGAGGGCCGGCGGGCGGCCGGGGCGGAGGGCCGGCGGGCGGCCGGGGCGGAGGGCCCGCGGGCGGCCGGGGCGGAGGGCCCGCTGCCGGTCGCCGGCGAGGACGCGCGGACCCGGCTGGGGCTCGGGCAGGCCGCGCTGCTGTCGGCGCTGGTGGCCGGGACGCCGGTTCCCGAGGGCTTCGACCGGCAGCGGATCGGGGTGCAGTCCCGGGCGCTGGCCGCCAAGCGGGCGGACGTGGTGGCCCGGCTGGCTCCCGAGCTGCCCGGCATCCTGGGCGGCGGGAAGCCGTACCGCACGGCGTTCCTGGCCTACGCCAAGGGTCGCCCGATGACGGCCGGATACCGCCGGGACGCGCTGGACTTCGCCGAGCACCTGCTGATCCAGGACCTGCCGGCCGACCCGGCCGCCCGGCGCCGGCTCACCGCGTGGTGGCGGGAGCGGGCCGGGGCCCGGCCGCCCGGCCGGGTCGTGCGCTGGGCCCGTGCCCTCGTGGGGAGGGCGGCATGAACGGGCTCGCACTGGCGATCTGGCTCGCCGTCGTCGCGTCCAGCGGCCTGCTGGCCTTCGGCCTGTACCGGGCCCGGCCCCGGTCGGCCGGTCCGGCGCCGGTCCTCCACGACCTGTCCGAGGCCGCGTTCATGGCGGGCGGGCCCGGCGCCGTCGTGGACACCGCGCTCGTCTCGATGCTGGGGGACGGCCGGCTGGTGGCCGGCGGCCCGGGCATCGTCCACGTACGGCCCGGGGCGCGGGCGGGCGATCCCGCCGAGCGCGCCGTCCTCCAGGCCCATGCGGGGGCGCCCTCGGGCTGGCTCTACCAGGTGCGGTACGCGGCCATGACCGCCCCGGCCGTCCAGGAGACCGGGGACGGGCTGGCGGCCCGCGGGCTGCTCTCGCCGCCCGGCTGGGGGCGGACCTGGCGGCGCTGGGGCCTGATCCAGGCCACGGTGTGCGGTCTGCTGGTGCCGGTGTCGCTGCCGCTGACCTTCGTCGGGTTCGTCATGGGCCCGAACGGGCAGGTGCCGTTCATCGCCAAGGTGCTTCCGGTGCTGCTCGGCGGGGTCGTCGTCGGGGGGCTCTGCGCCGCGGCGGGCAAGCGGCGGGTCACCCCGGCGGGGCGGCGGGCGCTGCGCGAGATCCGCTCCCACTACGTGAACGACCGGACCCCGCACGTCCAGACCGCGCTGTTCGGGCTGCGCGGGCTGCGCGACCCGTTCCTGCGCGGGCTGCTGGTGCCCGCCGCGCGCGGCACCCGGCTGGCCGCGGCCCAGTCGGGGGCCCGTCCCGTGCGCCGCCATGACACCTCGTCCTCCTCCGGCGCCGAGCTCCTGCCGGTGCTGTGGTGTGCGGGGAGCGACGGCGGAAGCGGGGGCGGATCGGGGTCGGGCTGCGGATCGGGGTCCTCGTGCGCGGGCGCCGGCGGCGGCTGCGGGAGCGGCAGTTCGAGCTGCTCCGGAGGGAGTTCCGGCGGTTCGAGCTGCGGCAGCTCGTCCGGTTCCAGTTGCAGCAGTTCGTCCGGTTCCAGCTGTTCCAGCTCCAGCAGCTCCTGACGTCCCATCACGGAGGCGTCACAAGCTGCTCACACGTCGGCAGCACCTCCGGCCGGGCATATCAACGGACTATAGAACTCACCCATGTTCTGGGTTCTGTTCCTCCTGGTGGCCTGGGCCGGAGTGCTGACGTCGTGCACCCTCCTGCTCAGAGCCGCCTCCCGCGCCGCGGAGCCGGCCGCCGGCGCCACCGCGCACCACCACGACGAGCTGAACCTGTACGAGGCCGCCTACCTCGCCGGCGGTCCGGCCCGGGTGGCCGATCTGACGCTGCTGTCCATGCACCGCCAGCGGCGGCTGCTGCTGGCCCACACCGGCTGGGCGACGGTCGTCGACCCGGTCGGCCGCGACGCGCACGAGCGGTCCGTCCTCGGGGCGTTCGGCCCCGACGGCCAGTCCCCGGTGCCCGCACTGCGGTCCGCGGTGGCGGCGGACGACGCCGTACGGGCCCTCTCCGAGCGGCTCGGCGCGGCCGGCCTGGCCCTGCCCGCCGGGGCCCTGCTCGGCATCGGCGAAGGGGTCCGGGCGGTCCGCGCCGCCACCCTGCTGGTCCTCGCGATGGCCGCGGCCGCGCTCGCCGTCCCGACGAGCGGGAGCACGACGGCCGTCGTCCTGTCCTGGTTCGCCCTGCCGCTGATGCTGGGCGCCGGCTGCCTGGCCATCGCCCGCTTCGAATCGCACCCCTACTCCCGCTGGGCCTCCCCCGCGGGACAGCAGCTGCTGCGCGCCCTGGACCGCGAGCACGGCGCGGGCGGATCGCTGACCGCGGTGGCCGTGCGCGGGATCCGGGCGGTCCCCGATCCCGGCCTGCGGGCGGCGCTGGGGTCCGGCAACCGGGGGCGGATCCCCCGGCAACGGGGCCATTGAGCCCGACACCGTCCGGTGATCCTTTACTTTCGCGCGGAGCCCTGGTCGTCTCATCGGACCATCGGACCGAAGGGGCCGCCATGCGGACGACGCCCGCACGCCACGGAGCCGCCGCGGCGGCCCTCACCCTGCTGGCCGCCGCCGCTGCCGCCGCCCCGGCCGCGGCGGCCCCCGTCCCCGACGCCGCGGCGGCCGGCGCCGCCCTCGCCGCCCGCCGCGCCGCCACCGCGGGCCTCGGCTTCCGGGCCTGCCCGGCCGTCGAGGAGCTGCCCGACCCCGTGCGCTGCGCGACCCTGAGCGTTCCGCTCGACTACGCCCGCCCCGACGGCCCGCAGATCAGCCTGACCGTCAGCCGGGTGGCGGCCGGCCGGGCGGGCGGCGCCGCCCGGCAGGGCGCGCTCGTCCACAACCCCGGCGGTCCCGGCGCCTCCGGCATGTACTTCCCGCTGCTCGCCGAAGCCCCCGCGTGGCGGCGGATCGCCGCCGCCTACGACCTGATCGGCTACGCGCCGCGCGGCGTCGGCCGCTCCGCCCCGCTGTCCTGCCAGGACCCGGCCGCCCGAGCCGGCGGCCCCACCCAGGTCCCCGCGCACCCCTCCGCCGCGGACAAGGAGCGGCGCCGCGCCGCCGCCCGGGCCTACGCCCGCGGCTGCGCCGAGCGGGCCGGAGCAGCCCTGCCGCACTACACGACGCTGAACAACGCACGGGATCTGCACGTGCTGCGCGCCGCGCTCGGCGAGCGGCGGCTGACCTTCGCCGGCGCCTCGTACGGCACCTACCTGGGCGCGGTCTACGCCGCCTTGTACCCGGGCCACGTCCGCCGCATGGTCCTCGACTCGGCGGTCAACCCCGACCCGGACCGCGTCTGGTACCGCAACAACCTCGACCAGGCACCCGGGTTCGAACGCCGCTGGCACGACTTCCGCGCCTGGGCGGCCCGCCACCACGCCGCGTACGGTCTCGGCAGCACCGCGGCGGCCGTACAGGCGAGCTACGAACGGGTCCGGGAGGCGGTGGCCCGTACGCCGGCGGGCGGCAGCATCGGCACCGGCGAGCTGCATGCGGCCTACCTGGAGACCGCCTACCGCGACGAGGTCTGGCCGGAGCGGGCGGCGGCCCTGGCGGCCTTCCTGCGCGGTGATTCCGAGCCGCTGGCCGGCCAGGCGGCGCCGGATCCGGCCGCCGCCAGCGAGGCGGAGAACGCGACGGCCGTCTACACGGCGGTGCTGTGCAACGACGCCGACTGGCCCGAGGACTGGCAGACCTGGGACCGCGACCACACCGGGCTGGCCCGCACGGCCCCCTTCGAGACCTGGTCCAACGCCTTCCTGAACCTGCCGTGCGCCTCCTGGCCGGTGCGGGCCCGGCAGCGGCCGGTGGCGGTCGGCGGGGCGGTGGCGGTCGGCGGATCACCCGCGGCCCGGCTGCCCCGCACGCTGATCGTCGCGGCGGAACGGGACGCGGCGACCCCGTACGCGGGTGCGCTGGAGCTCCAGCGGCGGCTCGGCGCCGAGGCCGCGCTGGTCACGGAGAAGGGGTCCGGCTCCCACGGGGTGTTCGGCGGACGCAATGACTGCGTGGACCGTCACGTGGAGCGGTATCTGCTGACAGGTGACACAGCGGGGTGGCGTGTCACGTGTGCGCCGCATCCGGAGCCCGCACCGGTGTCGCTGGACGACCGGGCAGCACGTGCCCGCGGGGCAGTGCTGCCGCCAGTCGTCTGAACTTCCGGGCGGGGTCTCCGGCTGCGTCGTTTCGGGGGCAGGGCCTCCCGATCCGCCGGAGGCCGCTCTTGTGTCACGAGCGCTCCTCCGGCCCTTCCCCCCAGGGGAGGTATCAGGCGAGCCCGGCCACCAGGTCGGCGACGGACTTGCGGCGCCCGGTGTAGAAGGGCACCTCTTCACGGACGTGCATACGGGCCTCGGAGGCACGCAGGTGACGCATGAGGTCGACGATGCGGTAGAGCTCGTCGGCCTCGAAGGCCAGCAGCCACTCGTAGTCGCCCAGGGAGAAGGAGGCCACGGTGTTGGCCCGCACGTCGGGGTAGCCGCGGGCCATCTTGCCGTGGTCGGCGAGCATGCGGCGGCGGTCCTCGTCGGGCAGCAGGTACCAGTCGTAACTGCGCACGAAGGGGTAGACGCTGACGTAGTCGCGGGCGACCTCGTCGGCCAGGAAGGCGGGGATGTGCGACTTGTTGAACTCGGCCGGGCGGTGCAGGGCCATGTTCGACCAGACCGGCTCCAGGGCGCGGCCCAGCTTGGTGCGGCGGAACAGGTTGTACGCGGTCTGCAGCTCGTCCGCGGTCTCCGCGTGCCACCAGATCATGATGTCCGCGTCGGCGCGCAGGCCGGAGACGTCATAGGTGCCGCGGACGGTGATGTCCTTGGCGGCCAGCTGGTCGAACAGCTCCTGGACCTCGTCGGCGAAGCCGGCGCGGTCCTCCGGGAGGACGTCCTTCAGCTTGAAGACGGACCACAGGGTGTAGCGGATGACCTCGTTGAGGTCCTTCGCCTTCTTCCCCGCGTTGGGAATCTTCTCTGGTGCAGTCATGTGCCTATTGTCCCGTGTGCTGATCAGTGGTCTGCGCCAGGGGTGCCGAACCCGCACCGAGGGCGGCGATCACCGCGTCCACGGCCTTGCCCGCGCCGGCGACGCACGCCGGAATGCCCACGCCCTCGTAGAGCGCCCCGCAGACTGCGAGGCCCGGCAGCTCGGCGACGGCCGCGCGGATCCGGGCCACCCGGCCGAGGTGCCCGACCGGGTACTGCGGCAGCCCGCCGTCCCAGCGGGTGACGGTGGAGGCCACCGGCCGGGCCTCGAGGCCCACGGCCGCACCGAGGTCGGCGAGCGAGACCTCGACCAGCTCCGCGTCCTCGCGCCCGAGGTCCTCCTCGTCGCCGTGGCGGCCGACGGAGGTGCGCAGCAGGAAGAGGTCCGGATCGGTCCCGGCCCAGGCCCACTTGTTGCTCGAGAAGGTGGAGGCCTTGATGGTCCGGCCGTCGACGGGCGGTACGAGGAACCCGCTCGCGCCTCCCCCGGCGACGGCCGCGGGCAGCTCGGAGCGGCGGAAGGCCATGGTGATGAGGGCCATGGAGGCGTACTCGACCCCGCGCAGCTCGGCCGCGGCGGCCGGGGCGAGCCCGTCGAGCAGGCGTGCGGCGGGCCCGGCCGGGGTCGCCAGGATCACGCCGTCGGCCTCGACGGCCTCCGCGCCGGCCACGACCCGCCAGCCTCCGGGCGTACGGACGAGCTCGCGGACGGGGGCTCCGGTGACGATCCGGGCCCCGGCCGCGCGGCAGGCCTCGGCCACCGCCACCGGGAGCCGGCCGATCCCGCCGTCGATGCCGGCGAAGACCGGGCCGGCGGGCTGGGGCTGCGTCTGCGCCCGGCGCTGGAGGTCCCGTACGCCGTCGCCCAGCAGCGTGTGCGTACGGGCGGCCTCGAAGAGCTGGGGCACGGCGGCCCGCATGGAGATGCGGTAGGCGTTGCCCGCGTACACCCCGCCGAGCAGCGGTTCCACGAGCCGGTCGACGACCTCGCGGCCCAGCCGGTCGGCGACGTACTCGCCGACGGCGACGTCCTCGCCGATCTCGACGGGCGGCAGCGCGTGTTCGGCCTCGATGCGGGCGAGGCCCTCGGGGGAGAGCACCCCGGAGGCGGCGAGCGGCCCGAGGTCGCCGGGAACACCCATGACGTGCCCGCGCGGCATCGGCCGCAGCGCGCCCCGGGTCCACAGGTGGGCGGTGGCGGTGGCGGGGGGCTGGAGGGCGTCGCCGAGGCCCACGGCCTTGGCGAGGTCCACGGCTTCGGGGCGGCGGGCCAGGACGGACTCGGCGCCGAGGTCGACGGGGACGCCGGCGAGCTCGCCGGCGAGCAGTTTGCCGCCGAGCCGCGGGCCGGCCTCCAGCAGCGTGACGCGCACGCCCTCCGCGAGCAGCCTGTGGGCCGCCGCCAGGCCCGCGATGCCGCCGCCGATGACGACGACGTGCCGGGTCCGGCTGCCGGGGCGATCCGTACGCATGTCCGCTTCGTGCATGGACACATCGTCTCAGACCGATCACCGGCCGCGCTCCGAGGCCGGACCGTGACCGCATCGGGACCGGCCCGGGACCGCCGGGACGAAACCCGCGACGGGACCCTGTACGTCGAAACGGCAACACCAGCCGAAACTCGGGGGTTTGACACGATGCATCGCTCAGCGGCGGCCCTGGCGGCCGCTCTCTCCCTGGCCGGGGCGCTCACGCTCACCGGCTGTGGCGCCGGCGAGAGCCGGGACAGCGCGAACGACAAGGCGGCGGTCGCGCCCGCCCAGGGCAACAAGGCCCCGGAGGGGGCGCCGGGGGCCGCGGCGGCTCCCGCCCCGGCGGCGACCGGCGGCGCTCCCGCCGACAAGAACGGGCAGCAGCCGGTCGCGGTCCGCCCGAACGTCATCCGCACGGCGACGCTCGGCATCGAGACGGCGGAGGTCCAGAAGACCCTGTCCGCGGCCCGCACGGCGGCCGACGGGGCGGGCGGCTACGTCGGCAACGAGTCGACCAAGCGCGGCGAGGACGGCCGGATGACCTCCACGCTGACCCTGCGGGTGCCGGGCGAGCGCTACGACGCGGTGCTCGGCGCGATGGAGGGCAGCGGCAAGCTCCTGCACCGCAAGGTCGAGGCGCAGGACGTCACCGAGAAGGTCGCCGACATCGGCAGCCGGGTGGCGTCCCAGCAGGCCAGCGTGGCCCGGGTGCGCGAGATGATGGGCAAGGCCTCGGCGCTGAGCGAGGTGGTGATGCTCGAGAGCGAGCTGAGCCGCCGCCAGTCCGACCTGGAGTCGCTGCTGGCGCAGCAGACGGCGCTGAAGGACCAGACCTCGCTGGGCACGATCACGCTGGAGGTCTCCGAGCCGCCCGCGAAGCCGGTGGCGGAGGAGAAGAAGAAGGAGAAGGACCCGACCTTCCTCGGCGCCCTGCGCGGCGGCTGGGAGGTCTTCACCAAGGTCGTGCGCTACCTGACGGTGGCCGTCGGCGCCCTGCTGCCGTTCGCACTGGCCGCCGCGCTGGTGGCGCTCGGGTTCAAGGCGTACCGGCGGTTGCGCCCGGCCGCGCCGAAGACGGGCCTGACACCGAGGAGGGCCGCGGTCCCGGCGTCCCGCCCGGCGCCCGAGGCCGCGCCCGAAGCCGCGCCCGCAGCCGCGGCCACGCCTTCGGACGGGGCCGCGGAGGCCCGCGTACAGGACTGAACGCGCGTTCGCCCGTAGCGTGTTCACCATCCGGTGGACGGCGGCGAAGGGGCGGTGCGGGCGATGGCGGCGGCAAGGGAGCGACTGGTGGTGGTCGGCGGTGACGCGGCGGGCATGTCCGCCGCGTCACAGGCCAGGCGGCTCAAGGGCCCGGCGGAGCTGGAGATCGTCGCCTTCGAGCGCGGGCACTTCACCTCGTACTCCGCGTGCGGGATCCCGTACTGGGTCGGCGGCCTGGTCCCCGAGCGGGACGACCTGATCGCCCGCACCCCCGAGGAGCACCGGGCCCGGGGCATCGACCTGCGCACCCGGACCGAGGTCGTGGAGCTCGACCTGGCCGGAGCCCGGGTGCGCGCCCGCGATCTGGACACCGGATCCGAATCCTGGACGGGCTACGACAAGCTCGTCCTGGCGACGGGCGCCCGCCCGGTCCGGCCCGCGCTGCCCGGCATCGGCGCGCACGGGGTGCACGGCATCCAGACCCTGGACGACGGCCAGCGCCTGATGTCGGACCTGGACCGGAAGGAGGGCCCGGCCGGCGCGCGAGAGCGCCGGGCGGTCGTCGTCGGCGCGGGCTACATCGGCGTGGAGATGGCGGAGGCGATGGTCGGGCGCGGGTACGAGGTCACCGTCCTGCACCGCGGCGAGCAGCCGATGGCCACCCTGGACCCGGACATGGGCGGCCTGGTGCACAGCGCGATGAACGCCATGGGGATCCGTACGGTCTCCCGCGCCGAGGTGACGGAGATCCTCACCGACGAGCACGGCCGGGCCCGCGCGGTGGTCACGGCGGCGGGCGAGGAGTACCCGGCGGACGTGGTCGTCCTCGGCATCGGCGTCGAGCCGCGCACGGCCCTGGCCCGCGCCGCCGGCCTGCCGCTCGGCCCCTCGGGCGGCATCCTCACGGACCTGTCGATGCGGGTCAGGGGCCACGAGGACATCTGGTCGGGCGGCGACTGCGTGGAGGTCCTGGACCTCGTCGCGGGCCGCACCCGGCACATCCCGCTGGGCACGCACGCCAACAAGCACGGCCAGGTCATCGGCTCGGGCGTGGGCGGCGGTTACGCGACCTTCCCCGGAGTGGTCGGCACGGCGGTCAGCAAGGTCTGCGAGCTGGAGATCGCCCGGACGGGGCTGCGCGAGCGCGACGCGCGCGAGGCGGGCCTGCGCTTCGTGACGGCGACCATCGCCTCCACCAATACGGCGGGCTACTACCCGGGCGCGGCGGAGATGACGGTGAAGATGCTGGCGGAGCTGCGCACGGGCCGCCTGCTGGGCGTGCAGATCGTGGGCGCGGCGGGCTCGGCGAAGCGGGTGGACATCGCGGCGGTGGCGCTGACCGCCGGTATGACGGTGGAGCAGATGGTCTCGCTCGACCTGGGCTACGCCCCGCCGTTCTCCCCCGTCTGGGACCCGATCCTGGTGGCGGCCCGCAAGGCGGTCTCGGCGGTGCGGGCGGCGTGGGCCCCCGCCCCCCCCCCCCCCTCTGCTTGGTCGGGGCGCCATGGTCGGCAGGGGAACTCCCGCTTCGTGGGCGGGAGCCCTGCCGACTATGGCGGGATGCTAAGGGTTGGGTGTCGGAAGGGGGGCCGTACTCAAGGCGGGAATGGTCCAGCGTTGGGCGTCGCTGCCGTTGCAGTCGTAGAGCCAGAGCTGGCGCCCGGGCGTTGTGTCGAAGTCGCCGAGGTCGATGCAGCGCCCGGAGACCGGGTTGTGGATGCTGCCGTCGGCTCGGGGGATGAATTGCTGGTTTCCACCCTCATTGCAGGTCATGAGCATGATGAGCGTGCCATTCGTCGTGCCGGCGTTGGTGGCGTCGAGGCACTTCGCTTGGATGCGGATAGTGCCATCCTTGTGGATCTGGAACTTCTGGGCTTCGGTGCCGTTGCAGCCCGCGATCTGAATCTTGTTGCCGTTGACGGCGAGGTTCCAGTCGTTGTCGGCACAGTTGTTGGCGGCGGCGGCCAGGATGATGGCGCTGGTCGAGCTGGGGGCGGTGACGGGCGCCGCGTAGGGGTAGACGGCAAGGTTGCTGATGCCCCCCTTGAAGCCGCTGCTGTTGAGCGCCCCGTTGGCTCGGAATCTGCCGAGGGTGAGTGGACCGGTCGGAGTGGGACTGTCGGCAGCCTTGTGGTGGCCGCTACCTGCGAGGACGCCATTGACGTAAAGACTCATCCGGCCAGTGCCTGCGTCGTAGACAGCAGTGAGCCGCGTCCACGCGTTGAGCACGACCGGAGCAGCGCTGCTGTTATGCGTGGTCATGTCGAACGGCCAGTCGTTGCTCTCACGATTGGCGAGAGCGAAGCGCCATGAGCTCTGGTAGGGGTCCGGGTAGAGGAGCACGGAACTGAATCGGGTGCCATCCTGGCTGAGGACGACGCTGCCTGCTTCGGTCGCCTTTGCCCAGGTGCTGATGGTGAAGCTGCTGCGGGTATCGATAACCGTGCTGGTGGTGGTGATGGTCGAGCCGGGGCCCGAGAAGGAGGCATAGGGCGTGTGGCGACCGCCGATGCTCTCGTTCAGGAAGGAGACTCCCGCTGTGGTGGCCGGGTAGTTGCCGACCGCACTCGGAGTGATGTTGTTGCTCTGACTGGCGAGTTTCCACTGCGCGGTCGGCTTGTTGAGGTTGCCCACGGAGACCGGCGTGGGAGCGAATCCCGTGCCGGCTGCATTCCCGACGAAGGCCATGAGCTGCTGATCGGCGCTGACTGCCCACAGGTCGGCCGCGTGGTCACCGTTGACGTCACCGTGGGAGCCCACGTAGGGATAGGCGACCGGGTCCACAGTGGCGATGGCGGCGGCAGCCGACTGAGCCTTCGGCGGGAGCAAGTCCTTGGTGGGGATGCCGCCTGCGTTGAACTGCAGCGGATAGCTGTAGAGCCTGCCGGACGCGTCGTCCCGTGCCCACAGAGTGGGAGTGCCGCCGACTTTGCCCGGCGCGACCAGGGTCGTGTTCGACCAGTCCCCTGATCCCAGAAGCATGCCTTGGCCAAGGCGGGTGTTGCCTGACGAGGCGCCCGGGTAGTACCAGAGGCGACCGTCTTCAATGGTGATCAGGTCAGGTAGTCCGAGGGTGTTGTCGAAGCTTCCCGGAGCCAGGAGCTGTGTGACCTTTGACCAGTTGGTGACGTATCCCGTGCACGTGGCCGCAGGGTTGCAGGCTGGCTTGGTGGTGATGGACATGACGCCCTGTGTAAGGGAGAAGTGTCCAGGTGTGCCGTTGTGTGCGGCGTCGTTGCGGTAGACGTAGAGCTGTCGCGTCGTCTTGTTGTAAGTGAAAATGTCGTCCACGCCGGACTGACTCAGGCTTCCGCGATGGGTTACGAGGTAGTTTTCCCAACTCGTTCCATCGGGGCTGGAATCGGGGGTCGACGCGGTGGCCGGTGTGGAGGCCGGGTCGGAATTCCCGGGGATGAGCAGCAGATTGCCGCTCGGGTCTGGCCTCAACATGTCCTGGAGTCCGTCACCGGTGACGTCGCCAGCCGCTACCTGAGCGGTCGGGTTCCAAGGGGCGTAGAAGCTGTAGGAGGAGGGCCTGGCGTTGTTCGCGCCGTCTACGGCCTGGACGTACAACGTGTGACTGCCCCATTGCTGGGCGGTGAGGTTGATCGGGACGTTCGCGGTGACGGAGCCATTGGCATCGGGGGTGACTGCGATCGACTGAGCACCGACCGGCGGGACAGGGGTGTCGAGGGAGTATTCGATGCGTCGGATGCCGCTCCTGAGGCATGGGTTGAGTTCGCATCCCGTCGGGATGGTGTCCTTGCTCGTCACGGGAATGGTGATGCCGGTGTCGCCCGCGTGAGCGGTGGGCTTGCGGCCGCTAGCGATTGGGGGGTAGGCGGCGGAGTCACCGAAGGCGACGGGGGTGGGAGGCGTGAGGTCGACCATGAAATTGCAGTCGGACGTCCACGGGCCTTCCAAGGTGCCGTCCGTTGCTTTGACGCCCCAGCCGTACTTGTGTCCGTCCGTCACGGCGATGCCTATGTTGGTACGGGCCACGGTGCCGGAAGCCACCCAGGAGCTCCTGGGCGAAGACACCGTGGCGGCTCCTCCGCTTCCGTTGTTCTTCATGTTGTCCCAGACCGTGTAGATGCCCTGGAGATTCACTCCCTGCATCGGAGAAGTCAGCCGGGCATTGAGCGAGATGTTGCTCTTGCCGTCGGTCGTGGAGGTCGCACCGATCCACCCCGGCGTTCCGTCGAGACAGGCCGAGGTGTTCGGGTTCGCTGACTCCGGAGTCGTCGTTACCAGATCCGGCGCGTGGGGCGGAATGTCGAAGACCGTCACGAGGTACGGATTGGTGCTGAAGCGCATGAATCCGAGGTTCGCAGTGGTCTTCCGGCTGTCACCGAACAGGCCGAAGGTCCAGGTGTCGTCGCCGGCGGCGGCGACCTGCCGGATCTGACCGACAACGTCGAAGTTCAGGTTCTTGTACCCACAGCTGGAGACAGGGCTGGCGCTGGAGACGCTTCGCGTGCCGAGGTTCGAGATGGGGGCCGGCCGGGTGCGCCACGTCGTGCTGCTACTGATCCCGTGCGTCCACTTGAGAGTAACCGGCCATTCGTTGGAGCAGCCGTGGTCGGCCCCGTAGGTCTCGGTCAGGTAGAGCGTGGAGCTGGAGATCACCATCTCAGGGCTGAGAGCGCTCGTGTTGATCTCGAAGTAGGACTCCTCCATACCGAAGCAGTTTGCGGTGTACTGCTGGTAGCCCACTCCCTCGCCCCAGTCCTGAGGGCTGTCGTACGTTGAGGAGTTGGGGCAGCCTTCCATGGTCTGGGCATAGTGGCCCGTCTGGGAGCTCACCGGGTTGACCACTGGGTCGATGTAGACGGGGTAGGTGGTGTTCGGCCCAGTCAGCAGGCCGAGGTCAGGGGTCAGCGTCAGAGCCTCATGTGTGGTGGTCAGACCCACCGTGGCTACTTGCGCTCCTGCCCCGGGGCTCTCGGCTGAGGACTGGTGGCCTGCAGCGGGGGTAGCAGGTGCCGATGTGCTCGCGCCCGCCTGGCCGGCTGCCGCCGAGCGGCTCGCAGCCGACTTCTCCGTCGACCCGGCAGGAGCTGCGCTGGGTGTCTTGGAGTCCCACATCAGAGGAGTGGCGCTCGTGTAGACCAACGCCCCGTCAGGAGCCGTCGCAGTCAGGTTGCCTGCGGAATCCTTGCCGACGGTCAGACCCTGTGTCTCTGTCGCGAGCCGTAGGTTCTGGATGGCGGGGTTCGCTGCCGCCTCCGCGCTCCGGACGATGAGGACCTCGCTGAACGCCCCCTGCTCGCTCACTGATGTCTGGAGGTCGACCCCGGGGAAGACGTCACGGTACAACGCGGTGTTCTTGGTGACCTGAGGGCGTGGGAGGGCGACAGGAAAGGAGAGGTTCAGGTGACGGCCGTCGCCGTTCACGAGCCTGGCGAGCGGACCTGTACCGCCGCCGGACAGTGTGACTCCCGAAGGGGTGGCCCGCGGGCTGTACGTGCCGTCCGCGTTCGGTCCGAGGGTGGCGTCAAGGGCGGTCCACGAGCCGCCCTTGTGGACACGGACAGGCTTGAGGTAACTGGTCCTACTGAGAGACCCGTTCGGCTGTGCGAAGGTCTCATCCGTCGGCGTCGTGAGCGTGCTGACGGGCACTGGCTTTCCGTCGGCCTTCGCCCGCTTGAGTGCGCTCTGGACCGGGCTGAGCTGTGCATGGGGCGCGGCAGCCGGAGTGCCCGGCGTTGCGGCAGGCCGAGCAGCGGCGGCAACGGCGCCTCCTGGGGCTCCGAGGGCCAGTCCGATTATGACGAGCAGGCCGGACGTGCGTCTGAGGCCCTGCCGCCGATCGATTTTCATCTGCATTCGTGGTTTCCCCCCACATATCGCTTTTGCGTACTATAAATTTCTGGTCACGATCCACGGTGGATGACTGGGCTCCACCCCCCGAAGGGCCGACCTGAATGCTTCATTCTGGCGGTCAGGTCGGCGACCGCCTGACCCTGGGGTGGTCCATATATGGACAAAGTGGCCGAGTTTGCCTCCGGGGTGGCGCGCCGAAAGGTTATTGCGGTCGTACGTTTGTAGCAATACGGTTTCTTTGATCTTGCAGGGTCGGTCATGGCCCTGCTTCTGTACGGCCCTTCGGGGTCGCGCACTTGGGGTGGGGACTGTCAAGGTGCGTTTTTCAACGCGAAGGTCTGCCGGCTTGCCCGGCAAGGGGTGGGGACGGTACGCGTTCGTCATCACGGCGGTGGCGGCGGCGATGTCACTGATCGTGCCGCAAGCGAGTGCTGAGACTGTCGGTGGGTACCGCTATACGGGGAAGGCGTGGGAAGACGGCAAGCTGCCCACGCTGCCCGTAGTGAAAGGGCGCCCTGCGGCCAGTGCCGCGGAGCAGGCGCTGCTCAGTGTGCCCAAAGGTGCGCGTGAGCTGCGGGCGCATGCGTCGAAGGCGCCAAAGTGGCCTGCGCCCAGCTCCGCGACCGTGGTGGTGGGCAGCGCGGCAACGCAGCTTGGCAGCGCTGCACGTGTAGGGCCGATGAACACGCCGGGTTCGGTCGCGCCCGCTGCGGCAGCGCCGGTCCGGGCCGGTACGTCGCCGGTGTGGATCGCACCGGCAGCTTCGGATGAGCGGCCCCAGGCGGGTGTGGCCCGCATGAGTGTGTCCGCACCTACTGGAGGCGCAACCTCCGTCCGAGTGGAAAGCGCCAGCCGCCAGCAGGCCCAGTCGGCAAACGTGAACGGCCTGCTCGTGGGGCTCTCGAGGGCGGACGGCAAGACCGCCGGCGAGCGCGTTTCTGTCGGCTTGGACTACGGCTCGCTGGCGAACGCGTTCGGTGGCGGCTGGGCTTCCCGGCTGCACTTGGTGCAGATGCCCGGCTGTGCCCTGACCACTCCGCACGTTGCGGCGTGTCGTGTGCAGAGTCCGCTCAGGACCGTCAACGACCCGGTAGCTCAGCGGGTGACCGCAGATGTCGATGTGCCAGGCGGTGCCGTGGCGTTCAAGGACGCGGCTCTGGCGAAGGCATCCAGGCTGCAGGCTGCGGGGGCGCAGGTCCAGTCCGTCGCGGTCGCAGCGGTAGCTGATACGGGTGGTTCGCAGGGCGACTACGGGGCTACCTCGCTGTCCACCTCGGGGTCCTGGACCCAATCGGCTTCTGGCGCCTTCACGTACAACTACCCGATCGCGGTTCCGCCGTCTTTGGGCGGCAAGGGCCCCTCGGTGGCACTGGGCTACAACTCGCAGTCCATCGATGGCAAGACTTCGGCGCGCAACTCGCAGTCGTCGTGGATCGGCGATGGCTGGGGCTACACCCCGGGTTTTATCGAGCGTGCTTACAAGCCCTGCAAGCAGGCTGGGATCGACGACTCGGGTGATCAGTGCTGGGCGGGCTTCAACGCAACGCTGTCTCTCGGTGCGCACACCGGCGAGCTGGTGCGTGACAGCGGCGGGGACTACCACCTTCAGTCGGACGACGGCACGAAGATCGAACGTTTGACCGGCGCTTCGAACGGGCTCTGGGAGGGCGAGTACTTCAAGGTCACCACGACCGATGGCACCGCCTACTACCTAGGCCTCAACCACACTCCGGGTACGACCGCGGACAGTGCGACCAACAGTGCCTGGGGCATACCGGTCTATCACCCGAAGTCCGGTGATCCCTGCCACAGCTCCGCCAAGGGCAACGCATCCCAGTGCGACAAGCAGCTCGGCTACCGCTTCAACCTGGACTTCGTCGTCGACCCGAGTGGGAACGTCCAGCGGTACGATTACGCCACCGAGGCGAACTTCTACAACATGGGGCTCGGGCCGGTTGCCAAGGACGGTGAAGGCGGCATCCTGACCGAGTACACCCGCTCGGGCTACCTCACCCGCATCTCCTACGGCTACAAGCTTGCGGACGCCACCGCGGGAAACGATCCCGCCGCGCGCATCAGCTTCGATACCAAGCAGCGGTGCACGACCTCCGACACCGTGTGCAAGGCCGAGAACCTGACGTCGGACACGGCGAGCAACTGGCCGGACGTTCCCTACGACATCAACTGCCCCTCCTCTTACAAGACGAAGGGAGAGGGTGACGACGTCTGCAAGGTCGGGTCGCCGACGTTCTGGTCAACCCATCGCCTCAAAGACATCACCACTCAGGTCAAGACCGGTACGGGCTGGCAGGACGTCGACAGGTACACCCTGACGCATGTCTTTTCCGACGCCGGTGGGGTCATCGACCCGGTAACTGGGCTCACCGGGGACCCGAAGAACGCCGGGCTTCTGCAATCGATCATGTGGTTGTCCTCCATCCAGCACACCGGACTCGACACCAGCGCCGGCGGCACCAAGCCCATTGCGATGGACCCGGTCACCTTTACCGGTATCGAGATGGACAACCGTGTCGACGGGCTGACCCCCGCAGCGCCTCCGCTGTACCACCCGCGAATCTCCAGTATCCGGACCGAGACGGGCGAGTCCCTCTCTGTCAAGTACCGGGATCCCGAGTGCTCGCGGGCCCGGAACACCATGCCGACGGCGGCCGACGAGAACACCATGGCCTGCTACCAGGCCTACTGGTACCCGCCGGGTGCTGCGGATCCCGTGGAGGACTGGTTCGTGAAGACGTTGGTCACCGAGGTGGTCAACAGCGACCTCACCAAGGCGGGGTCCCCTGCCAAGGTGACCAAATTCGAGTACGGCGGCGGTGCGGCATGGCATCGCGACGACTCGGATCTCACCGACGACCAGTACCGGACCTGGAACGGCTTCCGCGGTTATCGGACCGTCACCACGACTTCGGGTGTCGCGCCCGATCCCGTCACCCAGTCGGTGTCGACCTACCTGCAAGGTATGGACGGCGACTACAAGAAGGACGGCACCCAGCGTTCGGTGTCCGTGAGCAACTCCCTCGGTGAGTCGTCACCGGACAGCAGCTGGCTCGCGGGAGCTCTGCTCGAGACGCAGGTCTACACCCAGGCCGGCGGAAACGTCACCTCCAAGACGCTCAACGGTCCGCTCGTCTCGACCGAGACGGCAAGCCGCTCCCGCACGGCCTGGACGTCGAAGGAGCCGGCTCCCACCAAGCTGTCGACCCTTCCGGCGCTGACGGCGCGGAGGGCAGGCGAGGTGACCAACCGGACCTCGAACCTGTTGTCGAACGGCAAGTGGCGCACGACGAAGAACATCTCCACGTACGACAGTCTCGGCCGGGTCCACAGGATCAACGAGAAGGGCGATATCGACCAACCCTCCCAGGAGAACTGCACCACCGCCAGCTACGCGACCGCGCCTTCGGGCAACCCGATGATGCTGGTGTACCCCAGCGAGACCATCTCGGTTGCCGGGCCCTGCACCACCGCTCCGAGCGCCGCCACCACACTGAGCCAAAAGCGGTTCTTCTACGACGGTGACGGGTCCGTCACCAGTCCCGGGACCCACGGAAAGCTGGGACAGACCTGGGCCTCGGACGGCAAGTCACACTCGCTCGGCTATACGACCGCCGTTCAGGTTGCGACGAGGTACGACGGATCCGGCAATCCGGTCTTCCAGACCAACGGCGCGGTCACGTATGACGGCTATGGCCGGGTGACGAAGCAGCTCGATGCGGCGTCTAACGCCACGACCACGGCGTACTCACCCGCCACGCTGACGCTGCCCACGCAGGTCACCACGACGTACCCACAGCCGTTCGGCTGGACGTCCACGTCTGAACTGTCGCCCGGGCGCGGCTTGAAGAAGCGGACCACAGACGCGAACAACCGCGTCACCACGAGTACATATGACGCGCTCGGCCGACGCACCGAGGTGTGGACGCCGGGCCGGGACAAGGACACGCAGAGTCCAGACCGCAAGTTCACGTACGAGGTGAACGGTGCTGGTGACAACCCCAACCCGCCCTCGGTGACCACCGAGACTCTCCGTGAGAACGGCAGTTACGGAAAGTCTGTCACCATCTACGACGGAATGCTGCAGGTCCGTCAGCAGCAGACGACGACCGCGGACAATTCCAAGGGTCGCTTGATCGCCTCCACGTCGTACGACAGTCACGGCTGGCCGGTGTCCAGTATCGACACGTACGCCGATCCCAGTACGTATCCCGGCACCACCCTATGGGTCGAGACCGAGAACACGGTGCCGTCCCAGACGAGGCAGGTATACGACGGCCAGGGCCGCGTTACCGCGGCCGAGCAGTGGTCGAAAGCAGCCAAGCTCTGGCAGACGACCAACTACTACTTCGGCTCGGACCGCGTGTCCACGGTGCCGCCCGAGGGCGGACAGGCCACAACGACTCTGACCAACGCCCTGGGACAGACGACGACCAGCCAGACCAGGGACAGGACCCCGGACCAGAAGTTGACCGCCGGTACCACGATCCTGTCCGGGAGAAGCGTCACCTCCAGTAGCGTCCGGCTCAACATGCAGGCGGACGGCAACCTGGTCCTGACCGGGATAGCCAACAACAAGGTGCTGTGGTCCTCGGGTACGGCGGGCAACCTCGGTGCGAGCGGTGCTGTCCGGGCCGATGGGAGCCTGGCCGTCGTCAGCACGGCCGGCGCGGTGCTGTGGTCCTCCGGCAGCGGTAATGCCGGTGCCACGGGCGCTTATGCCATGGTGAAGGCCGACGCCACGGTGCAGATGTACAACGCGTCAGGTGTCAGTATCTGGACTTCCGGCACGGCCGGAAAGGCCGCTGTCGCCGACACGACCACGACGTACGCGTACACACCTGCGGGCAACCTCGCGTCGGTCAGCGACACCGTCGGCAACAAGTGGACGTACAAGTACGACCTGTTGGGTCAGAAGACTTCACAGACCGACCCCGACACCGGAACCAGCACCTACGCCTACGACGTGTTCGGCCGCGTGGTCCTTGCCACGGACTCCCTGGGCAAGAGCCTGTCCTACACCTACGACGGACTGGGGCGTAAGTCTGGCGAGTACGAGGGAACCAGTTCCACCGATCCGGGCAAGAAGCTGGCCGAGTGGACGTACGACACCGTCGCGAAGGGCTACCCCACGTCCTCCACACGGTTCGTCGGCGGAGCGAACGGCCGCGCCTACACCAAGAAGATCAATGGCTACACGACCGCCTACCAACCCACGGGCGCGACGACCGTCATCCCGTCCGCGGAGGGCAAGCTCGCCGGGAGCTACACGACAACGGCGGAGTACACCCCCAACGTCGGCCTCCTGTCCTCCACGACCTTTGGGGCCGACGGCGGCCTGCCGGCCGAGACCATCGGCTACGGCTACAACCTGCAGGGGCTCGTCACCGAGACCGGTAGCGCAACCACGCCCTACCTGACCCAGGCCATCTACAACCCGCTCGGTCAGATTACCCAGTCCACCTACGGCGCCTACGGCAAGCAACTTCGCACGGCGCAGACGTACGACGCTGCTACAGGCAGGCCGGCCAGCACGACGATCAGCCTGCAGACAAGCAGCTCGACCCCGATCGACGCCACCACGTACGCCTACGACCAGGCCGGCAACCTCACGGGCACGACCAACGTTCAGTCCAGCGGGGGTGCGGTCACCGGCACGGACACCCAGTGCTTCCTCTACGACGGGCAGAACCGCCTGGCGCAAGCGTGGACGGACACGAAGGGGCTCACCGCACCGACAGCAGGCCAGGTCTCCCGATGCAACACCCGGACTCCGTCCCCTGCGACCATCGGTGGGCCCAGCCCGTACTGGCAGTCCTTTACGTACAACCTGCTGGGTGACCGTACGCAGCAGGTCAAGCACGACACCGGCGGCAACCCGCTCAAGAACGTCACCCAGAACAGCGTCTACCCGGGCAATGGGGTGGCCCCCGCTGCCCAGCCCAACGCCGTCTCGTCCGTCACCACCACGGGACCTGACGGAACGACCACGCTCACCCCGCTTTACGATGCGGCGGGCAATACGACCGGCCGCGACACCCAGGTTGGCAGCGCGGCGGCGACGACCCAGACCTTCACCTACAACGCCCAGGGACGTACGCAAAGCGTCACCACCCCGAAGGCCGGTGCGGGTGGAGGCAATCAGACCGCCGACTACCTTTACGACGCGGACGGCGCGCTCCTCCTGCAGAGGTCGCCCGACAGCGATGTCCTGTACCTCTTCGCCGGTGCGGAGCAACTGGCCCTCACCAAGTCGACGAACACCGTCAGCGGACTCAGGCACTTCACCAACCCGGACGGCACGCGCATCACCCGCTCATCGACCGGAACGGTTACCTACCAGCCGACGACCCGGCAGAGCACCGCCCAGTTGATGGTCGACGCTGTGACGCTCGCTGTCACGCGTCGTGCTTTCGACCCGTACGGCGCCCTTCGAGGTAGCGTACCGACCAAGTGGGCCGACAATCGCGGCTACCTCGGGAAGCCGGTTGACGCCACCAGCGGCCTCAATTTGCTTGGTGCCCGCAACTACGACGCGGCCCTCGGCCGATTTCTCACCGTGGACCCCGTGTTCCTGGCCGGCGACCCCAACCAGATGGGGGGCTACAGCTACGCCAGCAACGACCCGGTCAACATGAGTGACCCGTCCGGCCTCCTCAGCATTTCTGATATCGGCGAAGCGCTCTCAGGTCTTATCGACGGCGTCTTCGGTGGTGGGAGCGAATGGTGGAACTACTTCTTCAATCCCGGTGGATGGCTCCTCAGCAACCTCACCGATATCTACAACGGTGACAATGAGACCTTCAACGGATGGACCGGATACGAGGGGCCTGGCGCCGAGGACCGCGTACCCAACCTGTGGGGTCCGAACCCGACCGCCGAGCTCTTCGGAATCGACCCGAACTCTGATAACTACCAGATGGGTTACATCGGCGGGATCGTCGGATCCCTGGCGGAGGGCGGCGCAGGCCTCGCCATAGCCCTGGTAAAGGGGTTCAGATTTGTCAAAGCGGCCGGCAGCTTCGGGGAGGCATTCACTAGCGTCAAGAATCTACTCAAGGGCAACACTCAGGGACCCCCACCGGCCAAGGCCGATCCCCACACCACTCCTGACGAAGCGGCCCCCAGCGAGCCAAGCGTGGGCACGCCTAAGGACACTGCAGCGCCTCCTCGTGGGACGACGGACCGAGGGAAGGCGGGCGCCAAGCCTGCTTACGCCTACACTGAACCTGCCCCGGCTAACTGGACGCCTGGCGGGCAAAATGCGCGCGGCACCAGATTGGCCAGCAATGCAGCAGTCGAACAGCGGAGTGCGGCTACGGGAAGTCGCGCGTACGTTTCCGGGTTCCGGACTGACACTGGTGACCTCGCGGTCGCTTCCTCCGGTCCCGGTATCTCTGGATGTGGGAGGTCGTTCTGCGCTGAAGGAATCGTCGTGCAGCTCCTTGGCGGAGACTGGACAAAGGTAAGGTTCGGTAAAGCGTTCGAAGCTGAGCGGGTGGGGAAAGTTACAGTAGGTAAGCAGAAAGTGGGAGTCTATAAAGCAAAATTCAAGGCTCCGTGCGACGAATGTAGGTTGGACTATCCTGATGAATCCTTCGCAGATGGTGTAGTGAATTAAAGAGTCGGATTGGTTAACCTGTGCTGGAGGGTTGCTGAAGTGTCAAGTATGTCGTCTGTGGAAGTCCAGAGGTATGACTGGAAATCCATCCGATGTGGCTGCGGGCAGTCAGCTGATCATCTCATTGGGATGATGCAGTCGATGGCGGGAGGTCCCGTGTCGGACTTCAGGCAGCTCGAGGGTCATGCATTTATTCAGTCCAATTTGCAAGGGCCTGCTCCAGCCATCGCTTCATGGGCCATGGCGTTGCTGTCCGAGGCGACAGTCTCATCGCAAGTCGAGCGAATTTCCTGGCTTATTGGCTGGATCCTCGGGTGTGAGGGGGAGCCTGACTCAACCTTGGTGCCCATTTATTCGGAATGTGTTGCGGCGATCCGTGATGGAATCCTGATTATCTATGGCAAACTTTTCGAGCCTGTGGGATCTGACTCGATCGGTGAGCTGCTCGAAATTCTCGAAATCGTAGATCGGGATCCGCGTCGGCTCGCGTTCTATAAGGACATTCTCGATGGGTAATGGCTAGCGTCTTGCGGTAGCTGGGTATGCTGGTAGCGGCCGTTCTCTTTCCCGATGACGGCCGCTTGCCGTTGACGTGAGATGCGTTGGGGGCGGGCTGCACCGTCGACCGTGCTCGGTACACCGGTACACCGGTACACCGGTGTACCTGCCCCGACGCCCGCGTCAGCCCGCCGGGTGGAGTTCGGACTCGGGGTGGGCTGATTGCCAGGCCTGGATGGAGCGGTTCCAGTCCTCGCCCGTGAGGGCCGTGAGGGAGGCCGGGAACAGGCCGTCCTCCTCCTTCGCGATGTGGTGGTGGAGGTCCGCCGTCGACCGGCGGAACAGCTCCGCGTCCTCGGCGTCCGCGAGGTCCGCGCGGGCCAGGAACGTTGCCAGCTCGCGGTGTTCCGAGATCAGGGCCTCGATGTACGGGGCGTATTCGGGGTCCATGGACATGACCGCGAAAAGGCCGTCCTCCTCGCCCTTCCAGTGGGCGAGGAGGACGGCCGTCATCGTCGAGAGCAGGGCCTGGGCGCGCGGGACGTCACCGGTGTCCAGGGCGCGGAGGGCGTCGCCCGCCGCGTTCGTCACCGTCTCGTGTTCCGCGATGAATTCCTTGATCAGCGGGATCTGGCGGCAGCCGCAGTAGTGGCACATCCCGCCAGTGTGAAGGGGCTACTCCGCTTCGCCTTCCAGGTTGCCTTCCGTGTCCAGGTAGACCTGGCGCAGGGATTCGAGGATCTGCGGGTCCGGCTTCTCCCACATGCCGCGGGACTCGGCTTCCAGGAGGCGCTCCGCGATGCCGTGCAGGGCCCAGGGGTTGGCCTCTTCGAGGAAGGCGCGGTTCTCCGGGTCCAGGACGTACGTCTCCGTGAGCTTGTCGTACATCCAGTCCGCGACCACGCCCGTGGTGGCGTCGTAGCCGAAGAGGTAGTCGACGGTCGCCGCGAGTTCGAAGGCGCCCTTGTAGCCGTGGCGGCGCATCGCCTCGATCCACTTGGGGTTCACGACGCGGGCGCGGAAGACGCGCGAGGTCTCCTCGACCAGGGTGCGGGTCTTGACGGTCTCCGGGCGGGTGGAGTCGCCGATGTACGCCTCCGGGGCCGTGCCGCGCAGGGCGCGGACGGTGGCCACCATGCCGCCGTGGTACTGGAAGTAGTCGTCCGAGTCCGCGATGTCGTGCTCACGGGTGTCCGTGTTCTTCGCGGCCACCGTGATGCGCTTGTAGGCCGTCTCCATCTCGTCGCGGGCCGGGCGGCCCTCCAGGCCGCGGCCGTACGCGTAGCCGCCCCAGACCGTGTAGACCTCCGCGAGGTCGGCGTCCGTACGCCAGTCGCGGGAGTCGATCAGCTGGAGGATGCCCGCGCCGTAGGTGCCGGGGCGGGAGCCGAAGATGCGGGTGGTGGCCCGGCGTTCGTCGCCGTGGACGGCGAGGTCCGCCTGGGCGTGGGCGCGGATGAAGTTCTGGTCCGCCGGCTCCTCCAGGGACGCCGCCAGCCGGACCGCGTCGTCCAGGAGGCCGATGACGTGCGGGAACGCGTCGCGGAAGAAGCCCGAGATGCGCAGGGTGACGTCGATGCGCGGGCGGCCCAGCTCGGCGAGGGGGATGGCCTCCAGGCCGGTCACGCGGCGCGAGGCCTCGTCCCAGACCGGGCGGACGCCGAGCAGGGACAGCGCCTCCGCCACGTCGTCGCCCGCGGTGCGCATCGCGCTCGTGCCCCACAGCGACAGGCCGACGGACGCCGGCCACTCGCCGTTGTCCGTGCGGTAGCGGTTCAGGAGGGACTCCGCGAGGGCCTGGCCCGTCTCCCACGCCAGGCGGGAGGGGACGGCCTTGGGGTCCACCGAGTAGAAGTTGCGGCCCGTCGGGAGGACGTTGACCAGGCCGCGCAGCGGGGAGCCGGAGGGGCCCGCCGGGATGAACGAGCCGTCCAGGGCCGCGACGACGTGGGCGATCTCGTCCGTGGTGCCGGCCAGCCGCGGTACCACCTCGCGGGCCGCGAACGACAGCACCGCCGCGACGTCCGCGGAGTGGTCCCGCGCGACCCCGGCCACAGCGTCGGGGGACCAGTTCGCGTCCTCCATCGCCTGGACCAGGGCGCGGGCCTGCTCCTCGACGGCGTCCGCCGAGGTACGGGTGGCCGCCGACTCGTCGAGGCCGAGCGCCTCGCGCAGGCCCGGGAGGGCCGTCGTACCGCCCCAGATCTGCCGGGCGCGGAGGATGGCGAGGACCAGGTTGACGCGGGACTCGCCGGCCGGGGCGCCGCCCAGGACGTGCAGGCCGTCGCGGATCTGCGCGTCCTTGACCTCGCACAGCCAGCCGTCGACGTGCAGCAGGAAGTCGTCGAAGCCGTCGTCGTCGGGGCGTTCGGCCAGACCGAGGTCGTGGTCGAGCTTCGCCGCCTGGATCAGGGTCCAGATCTGCGCGCGGATGGCCGGGAGCTTCGCCGGGTCCATCGCGGAGATCTGGGCGTACTCGTCGAGGTGCTGTTCCAGGCGGGCGATGTCGCCGTACGACTCCGCGCGCGCCATCGGCGGGACGAGGTGGTCGATCAGGGTGGCGTGCACGCGACGCTTGGCCTGCGTGCCCTCGCCCGGGTCGTTCACCAGGAACGGGTAGATAAGCGGCAGGTCGCCGAGGGCCGCGTCGGGCGCGCAGGAGGCGGACAGGCCGGCGTTCTTGCCGGGGAGCCACTCGAGGTTGCCGTGCTTGCCCAGGTGGATCATCGCGTCGGCGCCGAAGCCGCCGTCCTCGGTGCGGGCCTGGATCCAGCGGTACGCGGCCAGGTAGTGGTGCGAGGGCGGCAGGTCCGGGTCGTGGTAGATCGCGATCGGGTTCTCGCCGAAGCCGCGCGGGGGCTGGATGAGGATGAGCAGGTTGCCGCGGCGCAGGGCGGCCAGGACGATGTCGCCCTCGGGGTTCGAGGACCGGTCGACGAACATGTTGCCGGGGGCCTCGCCCCAGTGCTCCTCGACGCTCGCGCGGAGGTCGGCGGGGAGGCCGGCGAACCAGCGCCTGTAGTCGGCGGCCGGGATGCGGACCGGGTTGCGGGCCAGCTGCTCCTCGGTGAGCCAGTCCTGGTCGTGGCCGCCGGCCTCGATCAGGGCGCGGATCAGCTCGTCGCCGTCGCCCGAGATCAGGCCGGGGATCTCGGGTACGGGACCGAAGTCGTAGCCCTCGGCGATGAGGGTGCGCAGCAGCTCGACGGCGCTGGCCGGGGTGTCCAGGCCGACCGCGTTGCCGATGCGGGAGTGCTTGGTCGGGTACGCGGAGAGGACCAGGGCGATCTTCTTGTCGCGGCGGTCGATGTGGCGCAGGCGCGCGTGGCGTACGGCGATCCCCGCGACCCGGGCGGCCCGCTCGGGGTCGGCCACGTAGGCGGGCAGGCCGTCCTCGTCGAGCTCCTTGAAGGAGAACGGGACGGTGATCAGGCGGCCGTCGAACTCGGGCACGGCGACCTGGGTGGCGGCGTCGAGGGGGGACAGGCCCTCGTCGTTGTCCTCCCAGGCGGTACGGGATCCGGTCAGGCACAGGGCCTGGAGGATCGGCACGCCGAGGGAGGCGAGGGCGCCGGCGTCCCAGGACTCGTCGTCCCCGCCGGCGGAGGCGGTGGCGGGGCGGGTGCCGCCGGCCGCGAGGACCGTGGTGATGACCGCGTCGACGCCGGCCAGCGCGGCGAGGAGCTCCGGCTCCGGGGTGCGGAGGGAGGAGACGTACAGGGGGAGCGGCTGGGCGCCGTGGGCCTCGATGGCGTCGCACAGGGCGTGCACGAAGGCGGTGTTGCCGCTCATCTGGTGGGCGCGGTAGTAGAGGACGGCGACCTTGGGGGCGGTGGCCTGCGGGGCGGTCGTCTGCGGGGCGGTCGTCTGGGGGGCGTCGGGCTGCTGGGCTTCGGTCTGCCGGGCTTCGGGCTGTCGGGCCGTGCGCTCCAGGGGGCCCCAGGTGGGGGAGGCGGCGGGCGGCTCGAAGCCGTGGCCGGTGAGGAGGACGGTGTCGGAGAGGAAGCGGGCCAGCTGGTCGAGGTTGGCGGGGCCGCCGTGCGCGAGGTAGCCGTGGGCCTCGGCCGCGATGCCGATCGGCACCGTGGAGGCCTCCATCAGCTGGGCATCCGGGGCCTGTTCGCCGGTCAGGACCACGACCGGGCGGGTCTGGCCGGGGGCCAGGAGCAGGTCGAGGCCCTCCTGCCAGGCGCGGAGGCCGCCGAGGAGGCGTACGACGACCAGGTCGACGCCGTCGAGGAGGTCGGGGAGGTCGTCGAGGGGAAGGCGGGAGGGGTTCGCGAACCGGTACGGGACGGGGCCGTCCGCCGATGTCGCGGCGCGGGCGCTGAGCAGATCGGTGTCGGACGTCGACAGCAGCAGGATCATGCGGCGGCAGGCCTTCCTCGGGGTTTCCGCGCCCCGGGCAGTGAGGACGGCGGGAGTTCCTGACTCACCCCGGTCGCGGAGGTCGCTCCGCGGGGTTCACAGTGGCGGGACCGCGCCGGAATCGCACCGGGCTTCCTCCCATGTCGCCGTCCTCGGCGATGGCGGGGCCGTGTGGCTCCGCCGGGATCATCCTAGGGGGCGGCTGCCGTTGGCGGGAGGCGGGGTGGTGGGGTTCTCGCAGGTGCGAGGCCGGTTCCGTCCCCGGGGGTGGGGCGGGGGCCGTCGGGCGCGGCGCCGGTCCCGGGGGGGGGCCCCCGGCCCCCGGGCCGCGCGCGCCCCC